>NZ_JACJOT010000015.1 GCF_014695715.1 Microcoleus sp. FACHB-68 | reverse complement strand
CTTTCAAACTATTATTTTTTCTAGGTTCAGGGCGCTTCGAGGCGTCTCGCTTTCGCGTCGCTTCCTCTTGAGCGCTTTACTAATCTATCAACTCAACTGAGCTCTGTCAACCCCTAGAGCAAAAAATATCTGAACGGGGTGGCAACCACTCTCAAACCCCTTGCCGGTAACGCTTTGAGCTAACTTATCTCTATGAAGAAAAACTCTAATAAAGAAAAGTACGCTGTGAGCACTAATACTGTTTTGCCCCCCTTGCTGGTGTTGGAGCCGCTCTTGGAGGGCTGGCTGCTGGAGGATATAGGCCGAGGAGATCGCACGACTCAAAGCCTATTTACGGCAAACGTCCCTGAGGGACAAGCCGAATGGATTGTCAAGGAACCGGGCGTGATCACCGGCCTGCCTATCGCTGCGTTGGTCTTTCAGATATTGAATGATAAAGTTAGCTTCGTGCCTACTGTTGCCGAAGGTGAATGGTGCAACCCAAAACAAGTCGTCGCTCACCTTAATGGCCCACTAGATGCGCTACTCATGGGCGAACGAGTGGCCTTAAACCTAGCCATGCGTCTTAGTGGCATCGCCAGCTTGACACGCAAATATATTGAGCAAATTGCTGATCTACCGGCACAACTGGTAGATACCCGCAAGACAACGCCTGGTCTTAGACTTTTAGAGAAATACGCAACCCAAGTGGGAGGAGCTAAGAACCACCGCATGGGACTAGATGACGGTGTGATGATTAAGGATAACCACATTGCCGCCGCCGGCAGCATTGGCGCAGCAATCACGCAAATTCGAGCGCGAATTCCTTACCCTTTAACAGTAGAAGTGGAAACAGAAACACTAGCCCAAGTAGAAGAAGCCCTCAACTACAGAGCGGACATCATCATGCTAGACAATATGCCAGTTGAGCTGATGCACCAAGCAGTGCAGCTGATTCGCACTTCAAACCCTCACATCAAAATTGAGGCATCGGGCAATATCACCCTGGAAACCCTGCGTGCTGTGGCCCAAACCGGCGTAGACTACATTTCCACTAGCGCTCCGATCACCCGCTCGACTTGGCTAGATTTAAGTATGAAAGTAAACATCGGCACCCAGTCCGTTCAAAAAGAGGCTACCTAAAATTTAGTGAATTTTCCTACTGAAAAAAAAGTGCATTAAACAATAAATCTACCAGCCCCATCGGCAAATTTATATAGGCTGATCTCCGTAGGGCCGGTAGATTTTTCACTAGCGCATTTGCAGTTGGGAATTTCTACGCACTGCTACTTTGAAATAAAGTGCACCCAGAAGCTGCCATCTGGAATGCAGACAGTGCGAATCACCTGATAGGAGTAATGTAGATAAGCTCCACTGCCATCTGTACGATATCCTTCTGGACTCCATTCTCCATAAGGATCGTGGACATAGAAGCCTTCGTTATCGTAACCGACGATAGCAATAAGGTGACCAAAAGCCGTAAAAAAGCCATGTATCACAGCCGGCTTACCCTCTGATAGCCAATCTTGAACTTCCTCGATTGTGGCATTTTCTTTAAAATGATCATGACATCCGTAAGCTGCCACAACTTGAGCCAAATCATACGGATTTTGTCTGTTTAAACCTTTAGTTTCAGTATATTCATACAGCTCATCTTCAAATTGTCCAGAATCCCTCTGGCGAGGAGCGCCCAAGAACTGCAAGCACATGGCAAGTGAAGTGACATTGCCAGAACCCGTAGGATTAAACAAGTTGTCTAGTTGAGACTGATAAGGAACATCGAGCTTTACATTTGCTGGCTTAGCTTTTGGATAAACAAGCCTTGTCTTTTCATAAACCTCAATATGCTGCCCAAATGCGTACCAAATTTTAGAATTGTTAAACGAATCTTTACGCAAAGTGACTCTTACGTGATTGCGAACAAGTTCAAAGGACAAAAGCTCAAAGGATTGACCACCTTTAACTTCTTGTTTCTCTTGCTGTGATAGCTCAGATAATGAGATGGGTTTCGCTTTTAAAACTGTGTTGAAAATGATTTTAAGAACTGGAGGTGAAACGGTAATCTCCTGCGGCTGAGTTTTAATCATCTTATTAGCTGTGATTGCACCTAAAAAGCCTGGTTCTTCACATTGCATTAAGGATTGAAAACGCCTCAAAGCCGCTGTAGAAATTGGGCCAAATCTACCGTCTGCCGGCGGTTCAAGCAAATTCAATTCGATCATCCGCATCTGGATTTGACGGGTGAGTTCTGGGTCAGATGCTATGGCATTAACGTCATACTTGATGTTTGTGTTGAGAAAGTCTTGTAACTTCATCTTCCATACCTGCCTTCTGAATAAATGGCTCAATCTGAGCTGCTTCCAGTAGATTACACCAATTTTATTTTCCTACATTAAGCTAAAACAGTTTTTCCCGGTTAAGCTCTTGGTTTAGCTGACCGGGGACATAGCAGACGTTTTTTAAATCAATGGCTGACTTCGCTTAGCACCCCATGTACAGTTTGAGCAAATCAAAAGCAGGTACTTGCATCCAAAAAAGTTCTATTGGGTTTGCTCCCACTTAAAGTTGGAAAACTGGAGGTAGGATGGAGATGTTCCCCCTACCTCCAGTTTCAGGCCCTATCAGGATGATTGACTGGGAAATTTTAACGCTCAGACGCCAAACTTCATCTTTCCGAACACCTCCTCACAATTGGGGCACTTAAAATGTGAAGGTGGTTCTGACAGTTCCAACGAAGTCCGTTTCGTTGCTGTCGTTATGCTCTGGATCGAGAATGACAAACAAGCCTGGAGTGATGGCGATATTATCCGTTACTTGATAGCGGTACAAAGCCTCTAGGTGTAAATAGGTGTTTCTATCTTCAGTCGCATCGCTCTCAGTCACTTTAGGCGGCATCCCAATGATAAAGGCTGCCAAATTTCCTTCTTTGCCCAGATCCGGGAAAGCTAAGCTCAAAGCCCAGTTGATTATCTTAGCATCTGCATCTCCTCCTGATTCTTGCTGAGCGTCAGTCAGGCCACCCCAACCCGAAATGATAAATCGAGGGCTGAGACTGACGCTCGCTTCAACACCATAGTGATTAGCTGAAGTAGGAACTGTACCGAAGGGTCGATTTGCCAAGCTGCTTCCTGTGCCTCCCGATAGGTTACTGCCATTACGAGAGTAGGAATTGACGTAAGTTAAGCCTAAAGCAAAGCGATTGCTAGGTCGGAAAGTGACTTGACCAAGTGCTGCATAGGAACCGCTGAAAAATCCACCTCCCCCACCAGGAGCGGGATCAGGATCGTTACCATTAGGAGCGTGATAACTTAGGGATACACCCAATGCTTTGCTAAAGTCGTAATTTAGGGTTAGACCCTGTCCTCCGCCTTGCCGATAGATGGGGTTGAACCGGCCAAAGCGGGATACAGATCCCCGTCCGCTACTTTCTAAGGCAGGGTTAAATACGAAGACGTTCTCGTTGTACTCGCCTTGATTGGCATCGACGATGACTGTAGCCCTGCTAGTGAGAGGAAAACGATAGAACAGTTTATGGATTTGTAATTGGTTCTCAGTATTGGCTTCAAATGCCAAGCGATCCATTGGAGTTCCCCCAAAGGCTGTCAAGTCTTCGGTGTTACCGACCTGCAACCGAGCTCTCAAGAGGTCTTTGCCTGTAAAGCTGGTATCCAAGTTTAGCCGGGTGCGGTGAGTAAAGTGGGGAACCGAGCTGCCACCTTCTCCGATAATGTCACTACCGGCAAAGATCACTTCTCCTCTGAGCTTGGTGGTGGTGGAGAACTGATTGGCCTCTAACTCAGAGGTGCGAGCTTCGAGGGCATCCACTCGACCGCGTAAGGTGGCGAGTTCTGCTTGAAACTCATCTAGCAGCCGGCGCAGTATGGCTAAATCTTCTTGGGTGGCAAAGTCTCCCCCTTCTGGTATCAACGCCAAGATTGCATCTAAGCAAGCATTTAAACCGGCTGCAAACTCATAACGGGTCATGGCCCGGTTTCCTCGGAATGTCCCATCCGGGTAGCCGGCAATACAGTTATATCTTTCAACCAAGTTTCGCAAGGCTTCATAGGCCCAGTCTGTTGGCTGGACATCTGAGAGCTGATTCACATCGCTCAGCTGGGCCATTGGGTCTACTTCTTCGTTGGCTTGGCCCATGCCGTCTAGCGAACTCACAGAGGGTTCAGCAGGGACAGAAGTTTCAGAGGGGAGTGTGCCGTCAGATGGGAGTTCTGCAAGTAAATTCCTGCCGGCTGGCACTGAGGTGGCTTTAACAGACAACAACTGGTCGGGGGCATTTACTGCAAGCAGCTCACCTGTCTGTTGAGTTTGCCGATCATTGTTTTCAACAGACGAGGCAATTGGGTCGGCTGCTGCGATTTTCTCTGCATCTTTTTCGCCGGCAGGAGCTTCAACGGCCAAGGCGCTGTTGGTCACAACCAAAATTGCCCCTAGGACGGCTGATTTGTAAAGGAAGGCAGCCCTAAAAATCTTTGGCATCATTATTCTTCTGTCCTCACACCTAACTTAAAAACTGCTGAGCAGATTGTGCTTTTCTTTCACCACTCAAATAATTTATCAGATTTTATCGAGAATCTTCGGTTACTGTTTCTTCTATATTTAGTCACCGCCTGACTTTTAGCTCTAGTATCTGCTTGATAGCTCTTCCAGGTAGCATGGGGGCATTTTAATCTATGAGAAATACTAATTTTTCTAGCTTAAGTAGAGGTAAAGATTTAATAGAAAAAAAGTTAAGACTATCTTTATAAATGTAATCAATGCTACCAGATAAGTTCCAAACACCCGTCCCTTAATCTCTGTAGTCTTAAAATCAGCCAGTGTTCGGTCACGCAAACTGCTTACAATCAGCGTTCAACCACTAACTAGGAAATGTCCAAACCTTATAAGCCCTAATTTCCAGGCCGGCGGCGCGTTTGGAACCAGAGGGTAGTGCCGGTGATGGCCAAAGTGAATAAGCCCAAAGCATTTAAAAAAGGATAAATTACTTCTAAATTTAAAAGGCCAAAATTTCCCTTATGCAGATCGAGCAACCATAAAAAGTCTACCTGTTTGCCGGCAACATCTGCCATTTGATAAAAAAAGCCAGTTATTAGGGTTAGTAGAATGGGTAAAACCATGATGGGTGCAAGCATGGAGTGTAGTTGACGCAACCGGGCTTTGTTAATTGACATAGTCGCCTTTCTAAATAGTGAAACCCTGTTTGCTCTAAGACAGAAATCAACTACAGATAACTTTAAACATTTAAGGGCTACTAAGTTGCCTTTAGCTTGATCATACCTGGCACTTATAACACAAAAAAATAGAAATTTTTCCGCACAGCACTTAGAATGCTTTGAAACTTAGAGAATCTGAGAAAGAAATTTGCGAGTGCGATCCTCTTTTGGATTTTGAAAGAAAGCTGCCGGTGGGGCTTCCTCGACCAACATCCCACTATCCATCAATACGACTCGGTCTGCTACCTCGCGAGCAAACCCGACTTCGTGAGTGACTACCACCATTGTCATGCCCGAACCGGCCAATGATCGCATAACATCCAAAACTTCCCGCACCATTTCTGGGTCTAAAGCCGATGTCGGCTCATCAAATAGCATAATCTTAGGCTGCATAGCTAAAGCGCGAGCAATGGCCACCCGTTGCTGCTGGCCTCCAGACAACTGACCTGGATATTTCCGCGCTTGTTCTAAAATTCCCACACGTTCCAGCAGTTGCATTGCCACTTCTTCTGCTTTCGCTTTTGGCCACCGGCGAACCCAAATCGGTGCTAGGGTGACGTTTTGCAGCACCGTTAAGTGAGGGAACAGGTTAAATTGCTGAAACACCATCCCCACTTCCTGCCGAATTGCATCGATATTGCGCAGATCATGACTGAGAGTAATTCCATCAATTTCAATTTGTCCTTGCTGGTACTCTTCTAAAGCATTAAACGTGCGAATAAACGTGGATTTTCCAGAACCCGACGGCCCCATGATTACGACCACTTCTCCCCGGTTGACTCTAAGGCTGACGCCACGCAGAACGTGAAATTGGCCGTACCATTTGTGGACATCTTGGGCCACAATCATCAAATCTTCGTTTTGTCGCTTGTTCTTTATCTCTTGGTTCATTTGTCCCTTCTCCTTTTTCCTTTTTCCTAGCCTTTTATCGCTTACCCACATCCAACTGTTGTTCCAAACGCCGGCTGACTAAAGACATGGTGTAGCAAAAGAACCAGTAAATGATGCCGATAAACAGATAAACCTCGGCATAACGCCCTAAAAACTGTGGCTGTGCGAGAACAGACCGAGCTATCCCTATCAATTCCAGCAATCCTACAATTGATAACAACGTTGTGTCTTTAAACAAACTAATAAATTGACCGACAATTGCTGGGATAACCGCCCGTAAGGCTTGAGGCAGCACAATTAGCCCAATGACTAAGAATGGATTGAATCCGAGGGCTTTACCGGCTTCAACTTGACCGCGAGGCAGAGATTGCAATCCACCGCGCACATTTTCTGCCAGGTAGGCGGCACTAAATAGGGTCAAGCCGGCGATCGCTCGCAGCACCCGATCCAAGCGAATTTCTGGGGGCAAAAGTAGTGGTAACATCACTTGTGCCATAAACAGAATGCCAATTAAAGGCAGTCCTCGGATCACTTCAATGTAGAAGATACTAAACCAGCGCACCACCGGCAGAGTGCTCTGTCGTCCTAAAGCGAGTAAGACACCGAGGGGAAAGGATAGAACAATACTAACGACAGCCATCAACAAGGTCAGCAGCAGACCATTCCAAAGTTCTGTTCCCACCGGCATTAAACCCCAGCCGCCTCCAATCAGCCATAAAGTGACTGGAAAAGCAACTAGCCATGCTGCCGGCAACCACCGACGCAAAAGACGAGGTTGCCACGCTGACAAGCCGGTTAATCCCACCAAAATAAGCGCAACCAACCACAGCCGCCAAGTTTCGCCAGCTGGGTATCGGCCTACTAAAAATAGTCGTAAGTTGGCCCAGACAACTGCCCATTGTGCTTTGAAAATTGCCCAGCCCAAAATCGCTGCTACTAATTGGTAAATCAGCCAGAGGCAGAAGAGGGTGAGTATGCTGTTGTACCAAGTATTAAAGAGATTCTGGCGCAACCAGTTAAGAGAATTTTGAATTTTGAATTTTGAATCTTCTGGTTTTTGCATTAATTCTGAGTTTTGAGTGACTGCTTTTTTTAGACTATCTAGGGAGAAAATTTTATAAAAAGAAGGATAAGTTTAATGACAAAGCTTAGTTTGCGAATATTTACAAATTTGTAGTCTGTAAAATTTATCACTCAAAACTCAGTTGGTGAATATTTATAAACTTTAGATTCCAACAAACTTCTCCTTCAAACTTTAATTTTTTTACCTCTCTTTAATTTGTACTGAGCTGTTGAACAAATTCATCACACCGGCAATGAGCAGATCGATTACCAAGTAGGTGCCCATGAGTAACACAATCACTTCTACAGACCGACCTGTCTGATTTAAAGTGGTTGAATAGACAGAATAGATATCTGGATAGGCAATAGCAATCGCCAAACTCGAATTCTTTGCTAAATTGAGATATTCACTTGTTAGAGGTGGAATGATTACCCGCAAAGCTTGGGGAAACACGACCAATCGCAGCATCAAAAATGGTTTGATTCCCAAAGCTTTTGCTGCTTCCCACTGTCCGCGAGGCACAGATTGAATGCCGGCGCGAACGATTTCTGCAATGAAAGCGGCAGTGTAAACGGTCAGCCCCACCAGCAAAGCACAGAATTCAGAAGACAGACGGATACTACCCAACTCGACTCCGCGATTGCTAAGAGAAATAAACCCCAGCAGCGAAATTGAATTTTCTTGCACCGGCAGTGTTAGAAAAACAGCAAAGTACCAGAAAAACAGTTGTAGCAGTAAAGGCGTATTGCGGATGGTTTCTACATATATAATTGCCAGTTGCCGCAATAGCCAATTATCTGAAATTACAGAGAACCCAACTATCATGCCCGCAATACTAGCCAGGATAATCCCAATGACTATCACTCGCAGGGTGTTAGTTATCCCCACCAGCAAAGCTTGACTGTATGGGCTTAAGGGGGAGTAAGGAATGGTGGTTTCACCAATATCAAAAGATGCTTGCTCGCCCAGAAAATCAAACCCGTATTGAAGTCCCTGCTGCTCAGAGTTAAAAATTAAGTTATCTAACAGGATGCCAACTGTGATAACTACAAGCAAAACTGCCAAAACTTGGCCGGCAATACGCCAAAACCTCTCATCACGCCACAGGGGGGTTTTGTCCTTTGTCTTTTGTCCTATGTCTTCTGTTCTTTGTCGCTCCATTGTTTTTGATTATTGACAACAGACTCCTAATAATTGACAACTGAAGTATCTTCTTAGAGGAACGGAGGAGAGTATAGCAAACCTCCCTTTGTCCAAAGAGTGTTAATTCCACGGGGCAAGTTTAACGGTGTTTTAGGGCCGAGGTTGCGGTCGTAAACTTCGCTGTAGTTACCAACGTGCTTAATGATGCGAATTGCGAACTCGTTAGAAACGCCCATCCCTTTACCCAAATTTCCTTCAACGCCTAAAAAGCGCCGCACTACTGGGTCGGTGGTTGTAGAGGCAACCTGTGCTACATTCTGCGAGGTAATTTCTAACTCCTCAGCATTAAATAAAGCAAAAACTGACCACTTAACCACATCGAACCATTTGGTGTCACCACCGAGAACTAATGGTGCTAACGGTTCTTTAGACATCACCACATCCAAAAGAATGTGATCATCTGGATTTGGTAAAATGCTGCGGCGTCCGGCTAGCTGAGAGCGATCAGTCGTTACACCCTGGCAGCGACCTTGTGCGTAAGCAGCAAAGGTGGCATCGGTTTCTTCAAACACAAGCGGTTGATAGGTAACGCCGCGTTTACGCATTTGGTCAGCCAAGCTGTTCTCAGTAGTGGTGCCGGTTTGCACGCAGACAGCCTTTCCCTTGAAGTCTTCTAATGACTTAATGCCACTATCTTTTCTTACCATCATGGCTTGACCGTCATAAAACACCGTGGGGGCAAACTCCATCCCCACTTCAGTATCACGGCCTAAAGTCCAGGTGGTGTTGCGACTGAGAAGGTCTACTTCGCCGGACTGCATGGCGGTAAACCGCTCTTTAGGCGTCAAAGGTCGAATTTCTAAAGCATCCGGGTTATCGAACAAAGCGGCAGCGACCGCACGGCAGACATCTACATCCAATCCCACATATTTGCCGTCCTGACCCACATAACTAAATCCGGGCAAGTCAGCACCTACACCACAAATTAACTTTCCGCGCTTTAATACTGTCTCTAAGCGGCTCTGACGGGTAGTTTGGCTGGATGTTGTCTGTTGTGACTGCCGGCTCCGACAGCCTACTAGGGGCATGACCAGGAGCATGGTGGCTAGTAATAAGGAACCCCATCTACGCATAGACTCAGTTATACTCTCTCATTAGATCGGCAAGGCAGCATACAAGGTCATATCTGAAGACCTCGCTTGATAGTGTTTTATCATACAGGCTAAGTTGGGGACTCGCATCCCATTAGCCTAATTTTCTTGTTTTGGTCTTGTGAGCCTAAGATACATTGCTGGCTGATGCACGGTCAGTGAAGTTTTTCTGATCGTCGCAAACAGTCTTAAAGCCTTAGCTTGGCTGGAAATTTATCTTTAACACTTTACGAAAATTATCCCTTAAATTTTTCTGCTCAAGAATACTTTAATTATTTATTTTTAAATGTTTTAAATCAATAAAAATGCTTTTTTCACCCAATTCGGCAGTTTCATTTTTTGCTTCTGTAAGCTTTCTTCGTACAAGTTTGAATGAAAATATAGCAAAATTTTTAAATTAAGGGTTCTTTATTTTCCTAGTTCCTGTGGTGGCGTGAATCAAGTTGCTAGGTTACTATGTGTAAAGCCTAAGTGCAAAAAAAATAAAGCTACAAATAAATAGGTGTTAAAATTACTTGCCTAAGTTTTAGGACTTTTGCAGTCAAGTAGACTTTTCATGATAATTGAGTATCTTTGCCTAAATTTTAGGTACATGAGACAGGCTATGCATAAATATCTAGCAGCGAACTCGGGGAAAACCTCAGACGCTTGGTAGATGTAGCGCCCACTTTTCCCTGATATTAAATAAAGAGTCATTAACTCATCAGAGGAGAAACTGTGCTGCTATCAAAAGGTTTTGAAGTCGAAATGTACACCGGCACACCCCAAGGTAGGGTTGTGGGATTGTCTGACCGAATTGTGGCTGACTTAGATGGATTTGTCCGGGAGCCAGATAGTCGTAACGTGGAATATACCACCGCGCCTTTTTGTCGCTATGAGCGGTTGTTATGTGCCTTGGTGCGCCCCAGAGTCCAGTTGCGGGAGTATTTAAAACATCTGGGTGATTACACAGTGATCCCTGGCAGTACGTTGCCCTTAGAAGGAAGCGATCACTTCTACCGATCTGACCCGAAAAACCCGTACCACGATTACATTGAACAAACTTACGGCACCACTGTTGTCACTGCGAGCATTCACATTAATATAGGCATCAGCGATTTGGAGCAACTGATGCGGGCTTGTCGCCTGATCCGCGTAGAAGCTCCTTTATATCTCGCTCTCAGTGCCTCTTCGCCCTTCCTCAATGGCCAAATCACGGGCAATCACTCGACCCGGTGGCGGATGTTTCCGAAAACGCCGGCCCATGTTCCTTTATTTGAAAGCCACCGCCATTTTGTCCAGTGGACTGAAGCTCAGCTGGCGCTGGGAACCATGCAAAATGTTCGTCACTTGTGGTCATCAGTGCGCCCTAATGGTGATCGGCGTCCTTACAATCTGAACCGGCTGGAATTGAGAATTTGCGACTTGGTTACCGATCCGATCTCGCTGCTGGCCATTACGGCACTATTAGAAGCGAGATTATGGCAATTGCTTAACAATCCGGGTTTAGATCCTTTAGAAATGAGCCAGCTGCCGGCAGGGAACCGAGCAGAAGATTTAGTGGTCTTAACGGATGCTAATGAACAGGCTGCTGCCCATCAAAGTTTAGATGCCCAGTTGCGGCACTGGCAGGACGGCAGGCCCATCTTAGCCAGGGATTGGGTTGAAGAAATTTACCAAGAAGTTTGGCCGGTGGCCAAAAAACGTGGCTTTAGTTGCTTCCTCTCACCCCTGAAAAAAATTCTCCGAGAAGGCAACAGCGCCCAACAGTGGCTAAAAATGCACTCTGGAGGACTCGATTGTCAGAGTATTATCACTCAGGCTATTCAATCGATGGCCGAGCAAGAAGGGGATTTAGAAGATAAGTTATGCCAGATGTTGGCTGCTTAGTTTACTGCTCAAATGGGAAATTAGAATATTTAATCAATGGAGTGGGTGGGGCGTGCATTAGAAAAAGCAATAGTTAGCCTCTATCTTTAGAGAGGTTTAGTCAGTTTGGAGAGCCTAATTGGGTCTATAGTTGCCGGGATTAAGATTGATTAAGTAATTCATGCCTCAAATTGTCTTGATTCATCCCCAAATTCCGCCAAATACGGGCAATATTGCCCGTACTTGTGCCGCTACCGGCACAGAACTGCATTTAGTGGGACCAATGGGCTTTGAAATTAGTGATCGCTATCTCAAACGAGCCGGTTTAGACTACTGGCCTTACGTGAATTGGCAATATCACCTATCTGTAGAAGCTTTCCAAGATTTCCAGCAAGCGCGTGGGGGTCGATGTGTGGGATTTAGCACTCGTGGAAAGTGTAGCTATATTCAATTTCAATTTCTGCCGGATGATTGGCTATTGTTTGGCAGTGAAACCCTAGGTTTGGCGGCAGAAGTATTATCAGCTTGCGATGAGACTGTCTACATTCCTATGACACAGCCTCAGGTTCGCAGTCTTAATCTTTCAGTGAGTGCGGCCCTGGGTTTATTTGAAGCGCGGCGTCAATTGGGCTATTTGGGCTGAAAACTTTGCCGGCTGAGAATCGCTGCGGGTGAGGCCGGTTATGGCTTCATTACTTTATAGTTCTGGCCGCCACATTTGTGGAAACCCTTAACCCGCAGCGATTTCAGTAATAGGAATTATTGGAGACTTTTCCTGAAAGAAAATCCCGAATATCTCTACACAGATATTAAATGATTGCTTCTAAATATCCTTTACATGAAAGAGATTAGGCATTTATAGAGCGAGGAAAGTCGTTTTATAATCATCATAAAACTATCCAGATATGGTAAAGATGCGCCGTAGTTACTTGTGATAAGAAATTTGTATCAAACTACCAGGAGGAAACGGCAGCGCAATAGATAGTTTTTTTTGATCCAAAACAGTGACCGAAAATTCGCTCAAACACTTATCTGTTAAGCAAAGCTGGCAGATTGAGCGCTTCAGTTGAGGGGGTTGTTTGAGCAATGTTAAAGCGGATCAACCAAAAGGTAGGGTTGTATTTCTTGGAAAAATAAGCGTAAATACACGTCTGGTGAGTCAATTCAGGTATTTGGCCACAGCAGCGGTGCCAACATCTACACAGAGTTCAATAGCGGCGGGAAAGCCTTACACAAGCCCCTGATCAGTCGAGGCTACACGAAAACTCTCCGGTCTGAGGTTTTTATTAATGTAAGCTTGTCTAAATTGAAAAAGCAGGGTAATCTTGCCTAAGCATATTGACTCTCAGTGATTTCAATCTCTTTCAGAGGTGATTTGCATCATTGATTAGTCATAATAGATTGGTTCACTCAAGGACAGTTAAGCGCTGGTTGTTAGGAGGTCGTTTCTTGAAACGAGAATTTCCGCAGAAGGTAAGGTTTGTTCCTTCCCCCTCTCCAGAAAAGGAGGCGTTAGTAAAATTTTCTGCGTGCAAGTTGGGATTATTCAGGCAGGCGCACCCAGAGGGCAACCGCCGGGTTCGTACCTCTGCAGCCATGATTGGATTGGCCATTTCTATGGGTGCCTCTAGCCTGTTTCTGCCGAGACAAGGAGATAGAGCGTTTGCAGCGGAACCCATAAAAGCTGAACCGACGGCGAAGAGGGCAATCTCATCGTTAGATAAAACAGCTTGGTTGCCGGTCGCTGATGAAGTTACACCGGCTGCCCAGACAGTGATTGCCATACCTGAAGCGAATGCGCTACCCAGACACGCGGAACAGGAAGATACAAGGTTTTTGCCCTTGTCGCCTGAGGTTGATTCTACGGAAAGAGCTTTGCCTGTAACGGCAAACGAACCTTCCTACAGCATTAGCTCAGAGCCTGTCCTGCTTGCAGAACCAAGGCTGGATATTCCTAAGGCAAGAAGCTTTGAGGAATTTCAGGTGGTGTCGCCGGCAAACACGCTGGTGGTGCCATTAGCCGTTAACAGTCCCATTGCGGATGACGTTAATGAGCTGTTTAAGGCTAAGCAAGAGGTTTTAAAGGCAAATCAAGATGTTGCCATCAAAGATTTACAGCGATCATCGAATCGGCTGAAAAATGGTCTGGCGGAGTTGCGGTCTGAGGAGTCTGCAAGTTCATCTCAATGGGTTCCAGAGCCGGGACAGAACCCCTCTGTAGCCAATCCGATCACAAACTTATCCTATCCGTCTGTCGTTGCGGATCGAGAAGTGTTAGTGCCAGTCGTACCGGCAGCGAGTCCGGAGGCTGAATTCAAGAGCGTGCCGTTAATTGTGCCAACACCGGAAACGGCTGTGGTGCCGAATCCAGCGTTAGTGCCCGTGGTGCCGGCAGCGAGTCCAGAAGTGGAACTCAAGAGCGTGCCGTTAATTGTGCCAACACCGGAAACGGCTGTGGTGCCAGTTCCAGAAATGGCAACATCGCCTCTTGAAGACAAACAGCCGGTGTTTACGCCCTCACAGGGAGTAGAAGTGCCGGATATGTCGCAAGCAGTTGTGATTGCCACAGAAGATAGACAAACGGTTGTCGTTCCTTCTAACGCAGCTAAAGAAGCGAAAGCAAACGTTTACCGAGTCAATTCGGGCGACACAGTTGGTGTCATTGCCCAGAATTATGGAGTTTCTCAGTCACAGTTGGTTCATGCGAATGAACTGAGCGATCCGAATTTTATCAATGTGGATCAAACACTGAAAATTCCTGTCGGTGATGCCGGTAAACCACTGGCTCAGACGATGACTCTGATTGCCAATAGTAATGTGGCACCTGAAGCGGCTTACAACCCGGCAGCGAATACTGAGCTGATTGAAGAGAAGCAAGTGCCGAATCTTGTGATTCCGCAGCCGGCTTCAGCATTGAACCCGACTCTACCGTTGGTAACTCCTGGCACTCCAGAGATCGTCGGCAGTGTTTCGAGTTCGATGGAATCCAAACCCGATGACAGCGCTGAAATGGCAGTGGTGCCGGTTCAACCAAATCAGTCGCCTGAGTCTGAAATTAACCACAAATCTAACCCTTACGTTGAAGGGTTAAGGGCTGAAGTCCTCAAGCTCAGAGAGAAGTACCAGACACAGAAAGTCAGCAATCAAGGGAACGCAGCCATCGCCACTCCGACGCCGGTGGTGCCTTCTGTAATGAACTTATCTGTGCCGACTAGAGAAATCAACAACCCAGAGTTCACTCCTGCTCAGCCTCGTGAGTCCTTGCAAGCACAAGTCTCGCAACAAGCTCGGTTGGGAACCCGTAGTGGACAAGTAACGCAACCGGCACCCGAACAAGCGCCAGTTGTTGCGACAGCGCCGATTGGAGTAGATGGCTACGATCAAATTCAACCGCGCATGGTTTCTCCAGATTTACCGCCTCTCGCCCCTGCTGAGCGCTATTTGCCCAACGGAGCGGCTAGCTTTAATGGGTTTATCTGGCCGGCTAAGGGAGAAATGACTTCGGGCTATGGCTGGCGCTGGGGACGGATGCACGCAGGCATTGACGTTGCCGGTCCTATTGGGACGCCAATTGTCGCCGCCGCGCCTGGTGTTATCACCTACGCAAGCTGGAACGAGGGGGGTTATGGAAATCTGGTTGAAATTCAGCATCCAGATGGCAGCTTGACGCTATACGCCCACAATGACCGGATTCTAGTGCGCGAAGGCCAACAAGTCGAGCAAGGCCAGCAAATCGCTGAAATGGGCAGCACCGGCTACAGTACCGGACCCCACCTTCACTTTGAACTCCACTCGCGTGGCAAGGGAGCCATCGATCCGATTGCCATGTTACCTCAGTAGTTAAGCGGCAGGATTGAGAGAATCTTGAGTGTGGAAGTCTGAAGTGCCCATTTTAGACATCCCCCACTCAAAATCTCACCCAAGGCACAAGCAGGTTAAAAACACCTATTGTGCTAATTGGATAGATGACAGGGTAGCCGGTTGGCTCCCTTAAGCATCTTTGTGAGAAAGGTCTGGTTAAGTGAAACAACTTTTAGCCAACTCTGTCGCAGCAGATGTTGTGCGTTTCAACTCTTCAAGATAGCTAAGTTTTGAAGGAATCTGAATTTCACCGATTTGATTTCTGGGGTCTTCTCCAGACAAATCGCTTTAACCAGTCCTCACCCTCTCGTTAGATTGCTTTCCTGAAAGGGTTCTATTTTCGAGATTAACATCGAAATATGAAGATCCCGTGAAGGGATTCACAATTGTTGCCGGTTGACTGGCCAACCTCAGCAAACTCAACTTTGTCAGCGGTTTTGAGAGATTACCTGGGGAAATTTTCATAAATTTGTCAGTCAATTTGCAATTTAGCTATTGCACTCTTGAACTTTGATGAGTTAAGATATTAAGGCTGAAAAAAAGCACGGCTCAGTAGCTCAGTGGTTAGAGCAGGGGACTCATAAGCCCAAGGTCGCAGGTTCAAATCCCGCTTGAGCCATTTACAACACAAGGCTTTCAGCCTTCCTAATATCAGGGTGATAGCGATTTGCATAGGACGCTAAAAGGCGCTATCTATCGTTAATGTACCCTTAGATTTAGGGCAAGTTTAGGGCGATGAGTAAGACAATTCAGGATCTCCTCAGTGAAGTTAACGCGGAGCTAAAAGCAGCACGAATCGGAGTTGTAGTCAGAGTAAGAGGCGATCGCCTTTCCTTGCGTGGCACTTTTCCACCAAAACCAGGGAGCCAAAAAACAGCCCCACATCAACAAGACCTTGCCCTAAGTATTTATGCCAACCCCGCTGGCTTCCGACGCGCCAAAGCTGAGGCGCTCAGAGTAGGTGGCCTTCTAGCCTGCAAGGAATTCAGGTGGGAGGATTTGGGTTTTGGATTCAAGCCAACAGATTTAATCTCGGATTGGCTGGAGAAGTTTGAGCGCGATTATTTTAACCGCCGCGCCAGAACGCCTAAAACCGAAACCTCGTTTGAGGACTACCTAGATACCTGGAAACTTTTCAAGGATAAGGGAGCGCCTCTAACAGCAGAAACTATTAAGGCGGCCTTACTTAAATCCCCACCAGATTCTCGCCAGCGGAGTCGTGCCTGCATCGCCCTAGGAGCATTGGCTAAATTTGCTGGAATTGAGATTGACCTCAAGCCGTACCGGGGCCGGTACTCGCCCTATGCTGCAATTCAGGAAAGAGAGTTGCCATCGGATGAGCTAATCGAGGAATGGTACAAGCGCATCCCCAATCCAGCTTGGCAGTGGGCTTATGGAATTATGGCGACTTATGGTATCCGCAACCACGAGCTTTTCTACTTAGATTTTAGGGAATTCCATCAATCACCGGGGATTTTGATTATTCAGGAGGGCGGTAAGACGGGTCAGCGTAAGGTTTGGCCTTGCCGGCACTGGTGGGAGAAGTGGAATCTCGGAAATATTAAGCTGCCTCAATGCACGGGCAAAGACAACACTGCACTGGGGCAGCGTGTGACACGGGCTTTCATTCGCTATCGTTGGCATCATGTTAATGCAGGATTCGATGTTTCTATGCTTGCTTACACGGTTTACTTCGTTGATGGAACTTCAGTTGATGTAGTTGTTGATAGCTTGGAGGACGCTGAACAAGCAGCACACGAAGAAACAGCTACAGATACGCCTATTGATTGTGTTGTTCCACATGAAATAAAACCTTCAGACAGATATTAAATCCATCTGCTGGTTTTGCATATAAACCCAGTTAGGAGTAAAGCCACGATTGATGGCTAGTGCTATTTGTGGTGTTATTGCAGATTCATAAGCGCTTCTAAGTTTCTCTTTATCAAGAAGTTCCTCATCACTGAGCTTTAATTCACTTACAAAGGAATCAATCTGATCATTCCATTTTTTTCTGTTAATTTTTTTTAACTGTTTATGCAGGGTTGTGAGACCCAAGTGTTGAAGGCTAACAAACTTATCAAAATACTCTACTGAGGGTAAGTTATTAGATTTTGATGAATTCACTTTTGGAAGAGTGGGAATTAAATTCCAGGGTAAATCGTGACCGACAAAAGACCAGGGTATGTAATGATCCAGAGAGAACTTTTGTGGATCTACTAACTCATCAGAATAAATACAGCGTATCTCTGTATGTGCCTCTTTATGTGCAAAAACTTCTTTCCACCAAATCTTTTGTTCATTGAGCAAACGTCTTTCCTGTGGTGGAAATAACTTGTTGACTATAGCAGGTGTAGTTGGGTTACGCTCCTGCATATATTGTAGCCAATGCCATGATGCCCAGCTGCGTACAATTGAGTAATTGGTTTTTAAATAGGAAACCCAAGACGGATGCAAAATGATTGATTTACACCGCTTGTATTCATCTGAGTCGAAACAGTAAAGAGGTTTATATCCATCAAATTTACTGTTTGCTAAGCGTATGATATGCTGTTCGGTTTGCCCAGGCTGTCTTCTTTCACTAGGGTCAATATTCCTTAATTCTTGTTCAAAAAATGGTCTGATTAGTAGAAACGGAACGAACCGTCTGAAGCGCATAACATCTATATCTTGATTCTCGAGTTTTTTATGTAAATCCCTTCTGTCTTCTTCGGTTAATTTAGCCTTCAATTCACCAAGCCTTATGATTAATTTGTCTATTTCTTTGGTGATTTCATCTTGTTTGCCAAAGGACAGCTTGAAGTAGATGTGTGGATACAAAGCATTGAATAGCATCTCAATAATAATTTCCCTGAAACTGATAGGTGATGAGATGCTAAATTTTCTTCTCTCCAAGATATCTAAGATAGAGATGAAGAATAGATATTTATAAGAATTAGTTGTTTTATTGAAAATTCCAGACAGAAATGCAACATTTACATCTTCCGACGGTGGAAGTTGTCTTTCACTGGTTGAAACAGTTTCTATGCTTTGGGAGAAGCCTCCTAGATAAAGCCTAATGAATGACTCTGCTGCATCTGTATTAATCTCACGTAGGACTTCAACAATACCTGCAACTGTCTCGGCTGTGGGATCTGTGTGTTCATGAAACCAACGAAACACGATAGGGCGGTCAACCCCCAAAGCAGTTGCCAGACTGCTCTGACTGATGCTGTACGTCTCCAATACTTGTCTAAGTGCTTTGCCTGCCTGTCCCATACTAGAGTCAGCCTTTTGTTAACTTAAATGATAACTTCTTATAGCTATGTAGTTAGCATTTATGATAACTACATTGTTCGGGTTCAAACTTGTAATCACCCCTAGCATAAAACCCTCATAAGGTTAATGCAGGGCTTTCAAGACAAAAGGCAGCGCTTCAGCTTTTACAGCTCACCGCTGCCTTTTGGGTTCCATTCCGTATTGCAAAGTAGTTTTTAAACCATGATAGAACTTATCAACAATCTATAGGTTCTCCTTTATCGGTGCTACTTCAGAACTATCTGCCCCAAAAGAGCGCTGAGCAATCTCCAACGTTACCAGCCGCACTGGGCTGTTCTCTAAAGCACACAAAGACGCTAAGTAATGAGCAAATGCCGACTTCTCTGTACCGTAAACCCCGGTCATCCAGCAGTAAGAATTGCATTAACGGTCGGAGGTATTGCAGGAAGTGCCGCTGCTGTAATGCTTGGTGGAGGTGCTGCTGTTGCCGCACCCGCAGTATTGGGAATATGGGTTGCTTTAGGCGCTTATCGCCTGCTGAAATAAAACTTGTTATTTTGTCGTAGAATCCCCCTACAAACACTCAGGAATTCTGATAACAAATTGACTCTCCCACGAGCCAATCGGCTACCCTCCTGAGTTGTTATAGGTTTGACTATCAGCAAAGTGACGCAGAATTTCTGCCACAGACCAGGCTTGAGCGATTGCGCCTTGGGGTGCGTGAGGCGCATCGCCATCAAAAATTTCGGAAATCGAGCCAAAACAAGCTTGATGCTGGAAGTGTTCTAACACCGGCATCCAATCAAAAGCAACCGGCTCATTCGGATAAAACCGCTGCCATGCCCGGATATAGGGGCCAATTAACCAACTCCAAACCGTACCTTGGTGATAGGCGCGATCTCGATGCCACCGATCACCGGCATAACCACCAATATACCCAGGATCGCCCGGATCAAGACTCCGCAAACCATAGGGCGTCAGCAGCCGATCTCGCGCCACTTGCAACACCCGACGCCCTTGCCCCTCAGAGAACGCGCAATGATGCAGTGAAAGCGCTAGCACGGCATTCGGGCGAATTCGGGGATCGGCACGCCCATCCGGTTCCAGCGTGTCGTAAAGATAACCCTGTTGCGAATTCCAAAACTTCGACAGAGATGCTTTGACAATTGCCGCTTTTTGTGAGTAATTGCGAACCTGATTTTGATAGTTCCCAGAGCGCTCACCGGCATCCCTTGCCAATCGCTCAGCCCACTGACTCGCCCAACACAATGCGGAATACCAAAGGGCATTAATTTCCACCGGCTTGCCTCGGCGCGGCGTCACCGGCAGCCCATCAATCACCGCATCCATCCAAGTCAGGGCCACACCGGCAGCGTCCCACGTCACCAACCCATCCGACGCATCCACCTGAATGTTATAACGGGTGCCGGCGGTAAAAGCCTTGTAAATCTGCCGCACTACAGGATAGGCAAAGTTCAAGAAATCCCAATCCTGACTCGCTTCCAAATACAGCCCCAGCGTCTCAACCCACCACAAGGTTGCATCCAAACTGTTATAAAACGGCTCACCCCCGGCATCCGGGAAAGCATTGGGAATCAACCCTTGCTGGCAGTAACGGGCAAACGTTTCCAGCAACCCGCGAGCAATGTCAAAACGACCCGTCGCCAAAGCCAATCCAGGCAACGCGATCAGCGTATCCCGGCCCCAGTCATTAAACCAGGGATAGCCGGCAATCACCGTTGGCCCGTCAATCGAACTTCTGTAAACAATAAATTGATCACTTGCCTTGAGCATTTGCCGCCAAACCGGCTCACCGGCATCGGGTGGAGACAGCCGGCCAAACAGCCGATCCAACCGCTGCTGCTCAGCTTCCACTGCCGCTTCAAAGTCTACGCTGCTGAGGTCAGATAGGGGCGCTTCTGGCCATCCCACCCTTGCTTCCAGAACCACAGCATCCCCTGGTTGCAAAGAAACGCTCAGTTCGCCGGTACTGTAAAGGTCTTCCCGATCTCCTAAACCCCGCCGCGTTTCCTCTAAATATTGATAATTCCAGTACCACAACCCTTGTGGTTGGTAGTCGCCGGCACTCCAGCGCAGTTGCCAAGGCGTCCCCGGTTCACCGTTGCGAATTGCTTGCAAGCGGACTTGCCGAGAACCGGCTTCTTGCCAAAATTGCAACCCAGGATCAGCCGATTGCTGGTGGTGAAAGTCACGATCTGCAATCAAGGGGCGCAGCCTCAGTGTGGCCACCTGAGAGCCGGTGTAGTGATATTGAATCAACAGCCGGTGACACAATTCGGGCTGCAAATTGGGAAATTGAGCCGAACTCAGGGAATTCCTTAATTCCTGCTCCCCCTTTCCTCCTCTCTCTCTCTGCTCCTCTTCCCTTCTTCCATAAGGCATCACCAATTGCCTGGTTAGCTGCCAGTTATCTTGACCCCAAATCCAGGTGGGAACAGGTTCTATTTCAAAAGAACGTAGCAGGTTAAATCCCAACGGGAAAACTGCACCACCCCCCCAGAAATTCGTTCCCAGCCCGAAAATCTGACCGGCAACGTCTAAGGTTGCCTCTAAATGAGACAGCAAAAGCGTGCGCCGGCTGGGAGGCTCAAGCGCCGCAATTAGCCAACCGTGATAGGTGCGGGTATGAGCATCACACACCGTACCGCCGGCAAAACTTCCTAAACCATTTGTGAGCAGCCATTCCCGTGTATCCAACTCATCCATGAGTTTCAGCCACCAACTCTTTTGCTTGATCGCAGACTAGAACCATCCGGCAGACAAAAACGCCCGCGTCACCCTGGGGACAGCTAACTTCCTGTCCTTGTTATCTCGTAGCTCGACTTATTTAACCACTAAAAAACTCACAGCTACACCATCAGGGACAAATTTTGTATCCCAGCCGGTTGCCATCGGGCTAGTAACGGTAGCACCATCCAGCCTAAGATCGATCAGGAATTGACGAAACGCAGCCGCTTAGGGGTTCAAATGGGCCACAGCGCGACTTGATTGCCCTGAGTTTTGTGACCTAGGGAGCCGGCAAACCCTGATTGAGGTTGAAAATAATCGTTAAAATACCAAGAAACCAAAGACTGATCAGGGATTGTGTTTCTTCGTAGAGAGGATGGGGAGTCATTTTTATGCGAAGCCTGGAAAACGAAAGCGAATCGTTTAGATTTTACGGGGTTTAGCGAATTAAAATAAATTCAAAATTAGGCCACACAATCTATATAAAACGGCACAAATAAAGGAGGTTACATCAGCAATGTTAGCAGCAAGCACTCGTTTTTCTTTAATGCGGACTATTCGGACTATCTGGAGCCGGTGGCGGCTTTTATGGGTGATATTTTTGGCTTCGCTATTGCTATCTGGATGTGTGGAGTATGATGTCGGGGTGAATTTCGAGAGCCAGACTCACGGAGAAATTGTGCAGCATATTCAGTTGGGAGAACAACTGAGGAGCTTTAGCAGCTTAACCGTTCAGCAATGGTTAGATAGTGTTAAGCGGCGATCGCAGCAATTGGGAGGCAGAACTCAGCGAATTTCTGAGCAAGAAATGATTGTCACCATTCCTTTTAATAATGGCGCTGAACTAGAAGAGAAGTTTAACCAATTTTTTAATCCGGTTGACTCTAAAAAATCTCGCTCAGAGGCTAAGCTTGAGCCTGAGTTACCTGAGATTCAATCTCACCTCACCGTCAATCAAAATAACTGGTTGTTTGCGATTCGTAATCGGTTAATTTATGACTTGGATTTACGTTCTTTAGGCGTGCGTTCTTCTGATGGTAATATCTTAGTCAGTCCGGGTGAATTGGTCGATGTTAAGTTTAGTTTAAACACGCCTTGGGGCGCACGCACGATTCAATCGGCTGCGAATGATAATAGCCCAGAAGAGCAGGGAAATCAGTTAATTTGGGCATTTAAACCGGGTCAGTTAAATCATCTGGAAACTGTGTTCTGGGTGCCGAGTCCGATTGGGATTGGTGCGTTTGTGATTATTTTGCTAGTGGCTGCGGGTGGATATTTGAAATATCAATTGCTGCCGGCACTTGGTATTGGCAGCCGGCGGAAACCCACTGTTTCACCTAAACCGTTAGCTTAACAATCCGGGGAAGGATAAAACCGTTGCAGAAACAAGTTTTATCCTTCCGCTTTATTATTTTTGCGGTTTGATGGGAATTGAAATCACAAACTCTGCACCTTTACCGGGGGTGCTAATACAGTTGAGCTGCCCTTGGTGAGAGTCTACAACAATTTGATAACTAATGGATAGTCCTAAGCCGGTGCCGGAACCCACCGGCTTTGTGGTAAAGAAGGGATCGAATATCTTCCGAATCACATCTTCTGTCAGACCTGGGCCATTGTCAGAAATCCGAATTGTCGCAAAGCCGGTAGAACTTGCTTCAGTGCGAATATAAATGGTTTTTCCATCTCGCTCATTTTCCAAGGATTCTGAACGCGGAACGAATGACTCTAAAGCATCAATCGCATTGCTTAGGATATTCATAAATACCTGATTCATTTGACTGGCATAGCAGGTAATCAGAGGCAGCTTGCCATATTCTTTAATAATTTCAATTCCAGAACGCCCCCCTTCTTTTCTTAGTCGAGGTTGCAAAATAAGCAAGGTAGATTCAATTCCTTGATGGATATCAACCGGCTTCATATCCGCTTCATCCAGCCGCGAGAAATTTCGCAAACTCAGGACAATTTTGCGGATGCGTTCAGCACCCACTTTCATTGAATCTAAAAGTTTTTGCAGATCCTCTACCACAAATTCGAGATCAATGTTTTCTATCTCCTCACAAATTTCCGCTGCCGGTGTGGGATAGTGCTGCTGGTAGAGATGAATAACAGAAAGCAAACTTTGAACATATTCGCTTGCCGGCGTGAGATTGCCATAGATGAAACTAACCGGGTTATTAATTTCATGGGCAACACCGGCAACCATTTGCCCCAAACTCGACATTTTTTCGCTTTGAATCAGTTTGGTTTGGGTGCGTTTTAGTTCGTGAAGAGTTTGTTCGAGACGAACATTTTTTTCGTTTAATTCTTGTGTCCTATCTGAGACTTTTTGCTCTACTGAAGCGTAAAGTAAAGCATTTTCTAAGGACACAGCAGCCTGGGAAGAAAGCAGTCTTAGAACTTCCAGTCTCTCCGGCGTAAACGCGCCGGAGGTTAAATTGTTCTCTAAATAAAGAATGCCGATCAGTTGCCCTTGATTGATAATCGGACTGCACAAAACTGATTTCAGTTGCCGCT
The DNA here is from genome assembly GCF_014695715.1 of Microcoleus sp. FACHB-68. Lineage (NCBI taxonomy): Bacteria > Bacillati > Cyanobacteriota > Cyanophyceae > Oscillatoriales > Microcoleaceae > Microcoleus > Microcoleus sp. FACHB-68. Next base: position 185,361 of record NZ_JACJOT010000015.1, on the reverse strand, counting down.
TAGCTATATAGGGATCACTCGTAAATCGTCCTTCGCCGGCAGCATTACTTAAAACCATATCAGAGCGAGTGCGCTCGACATAATTAATCACCGACACCGGCAAATCTTGACTAGACTCAACCAAGTTAGATTTCTGCATCACCACCTCATCTTGCGTGACAGAGGCTTCTGCTACAACGATCAATTTTCCATCTTTTGGCAAAACCAACAAGCCTTTTTGTGCGCCGGCATTCTCGATGAGAATTTTCATCAATTTTGCCAGCAACTTATCTAGCACAATTTCCCCAGAAATTGCTTGGGAAGCTTTCATGACGGTTACTAAATCTAGAGATTCCGAATTGCCGCCGGTTGTCGTGTGAATCGTTGCATCTAGCTTGCTGTTGGCGGTATCACGCATCCGATTTTTAGCCGGCGTTTTGGTTAGCAACTGACTATATTTAGTTTCTAAATCTTCAACCTTGCGTTTTGCCCCCCAACGCTGATAGCCATAATGCGCTTCAGTCATATAAATTTTGGCAATCTTTTCTTTACCTTTTGCTAACCAGAATTTTGCTGCCAGTTCATTGGCTAAGGCTTCATTTTGGGTAAACTGATTTTCTAAGGCTGATTCAATTGCCTGATCGTACAAATCTATCGCCTCTTCTGCTTTCCCAGAAATTCGGGCGATTTCTGCTTCCACTAAAAGATATTTGTGCAGAAAGTTCTCAGGACAGTTTTCTGCCCAAGTTTTCATTTGTTGTTGATTGGCTTCTAATTTTTGCCAGTATTGTTTTTGCTCGTCTTCAGACTCTTTTGAGCCTGCAGCGATTAAAATGAGTGACGAGTAAAAATTATAGTCTGTAGCGACAGCCATCCCTCCTGTAAAAGGAATGAGCTTTTCGGTTTCCGAAACAATTTTTACAGCTTCATCGAGATGATCGTAAAGGTAGAGAATTTGTAACTTATAAATTTTATAAATAGCTAGGGATAAAAAGTTGCTCCGTTGCTGGCAATCTTCTAAATAGCTAACCTCACTCATTTCATCTGAGGCAGAAGCAGCTTCCTCTTGAGCAAGTTTAGTCAACTTCATCATCAACAGTTGCATTCCGATTAGCGTATCAGTTGACAGTTGATTTTTTGTTTTTTGGGCAAACTGCAAATATTTGGGAATTTCGGTCAAGATTTGGGCAATATTGCTTCCTTCCATAAATAAATTTACGATTTTGTTATGGAGTAAGTAGCCGGCGTACTCCAGACATCCAGAATTCAACGCTGCTTGATAGCCTTCATTATTAATCGGGTTTGCCTCTTTTATATGCTTAAACCAGTAATTAACTGCATTACCAAAGGTTGCTAAAACTTTACATCTCAGATCCGTGGTACTCCACTTTTCACTCAATTTTCGCCCTAAGTTCCCAAACTCATAAGCTGATTTATAATCTCCAAAAAATCCAATTAAAAGCATTCCATAGCTAGAATAACAAAGACATGATTCTGGAGCGTTTCCGTATTGAAACGACATATTTACGGCTTTTAGCAAGCTTAAAGTCCAGAATTCAAGATTAGTCAGGTAAAAAGATGTTAACGCGTTGCTGATTAATTTTATAGCAATTCTTTTGTCCGGTAACGTCATCTCCGGTGCATCGACTAAAGAAGCAATGTTTTTATTTGCTACACTTTCTTTCGCGGCTGCAATTTCCCCGCCAATCGCCGTTTCTAAATTATCTGCCGGCAATTCAATACCAAGCAAAGCTAATGCCTTTTTCGCTGCTGTCGCGCCCTCCTCATATTTAGCCCGTAGCGTATATTGCACAATCAGCAAATTGTATATTTCTGCCTTTTCTAAAGCTGAATGAGTATTTTCTAAGGTTAAATTGATAAATCTTTCTGATTCTTCAAAGTTGCCATTTAAATACTCAATATCTGCCCGTTCTTTATGCAAAGCAAAAGCCAGATCGTAATGCGACTCCCAAATCGCTTCGCTTAAGCTTTCCATTCCTGCTGTCAAATACTGTTGAGCAGAAACGTAAGCAGTTGCATCTTTGGCTTTTCGGGCGGCTTCTAAATTCAATACAGCCAATTCAATCTGTTCTTGCTCATCTGCAATTAATGATCTCGCTACATTCAGATGATCAACTAACTCAAAGATTCTTTCTGTTCGGTACTCGGCAGGAGTATTTGCCAGTAACAGCCGGCCAATTTCCAAATGAACCACTTTTTTATTTGATTCATCAATCAGTGAATAGGCCGCCTGTTGCACTCGGTCATGCAAAAACTTATAATTAAGGATTAAAAGCGGATAATTAATTAAATCAAGATCCGTATTTTCTAATTCTGAAGCGGGTAATATTAATCCTTCCTGAACTGCCGGCCAAAGGTCTTTAAACGTTTCTGATGCTTCTTTTTTATGAATTAAGGACAGTGTGTTCAAATCAAATTGGTTGCCCAAACAAGCCACTAAACGTAAAACTTGTTGCGTTGAATCTGGCAGTTTCTTTAACTTCCAAATCATCAACTCCACCACATTGTCTGTGATAGCAAGTGCTTCAATTTTATCCATATTCCACTGCCATCCCCCTTTACTCACAGGGGAAGGAGGATTAAAAGTGAGAAGATTTTCTTGATATAAAGTTTTCAGAAATTCACTAACAAAAAACGGGTTGCCTTGGGTTTTACGCACAACCAATTCTGCTAACGGTTTGACGGCTTGTTCGTTACTGTGCAAAGTCTCAGCAATGAGTAAGCTGATCTGCTCAAGGTTCAAAGGTTCTAAGCTAAGTTGGTTGATAACCGCTTCTTCATGGCGTAGCGTGTCTAGGGTCATCATTAATGGATGAGTCGGACTTACTTCATTATCTCGATATGCCCCAATCACAAACAGATATTGCGTCCCCTCATCCATCAGCATTAACTCAATTAATTTGAGTGTTGCAGAGTCCGCCCATTGCAAATCATCTAAAAAGATAACGAGTGGATGTTCCCTCGAACAAAACACCTGAATAAAGTTTTGAAAAACTAAATTAAAGCGATTTTGAGACTCTGTAGGCCCTAATTCCGCAATAGCCGGCTGAGAACCCACAATCAATTCTACTTCGGGAATAACATCAATAATAATTTGACCATTCGGGCCAAAAGCAGCCAAAAGTTTTTCCCGCCAACGATTCAACTGCACTTCACTTTCTGTTAAGAGTTGCCGCACTAATTCAGAAAAAGCACTGACGACAGCCGAGTAGGGAATATTACGCTGAAATTGGTCAAATTTTCCAGCGATAAAATAACCCTTACGTCTGGTAATCGGTTTATAAAGAACTTGTACCAGCGCTGACTTCCCAATCCCTGAATAACCCGAAACCAACATCAATTCAGTCGTGCCGGCATAAACCCGCTCAAAAGCCATTAAAAGCGTTTCAATTTCTCGCTCTCTGCCATAAAGCTTTGACGGAATTTGAAACTTATCAGAAATATCTTGACGACCAATCGGAAATTCCGAAATCGTCCCCTTATCCTGTAATTGAGTCAGACATTCCTCTAAATCAGCAATTAATCCCCAAGCACTTTGGTATCGCTTATCAGCCGTTTTTGCTAACAGTTTCATCACAATATCAGACAAAACCTTAGGAATTTCTGGATTGATCACATGGGGAGGCACCGGCTGTTTAGCAATGTGACAGTGTACCAACTCCATTGCATCCGTTGCAATAAACGGCAATTGATGGGTTAGTAACTCATAAAAAGTAGCCCCCAAAGAATAAAAATCAGTTCGATAATCTAAACTTCGGTTCATTCTGCCGGTCTGTTCCGGCGACATATAAGCCAGCGTTCCTTCTAAGACGCTCGGATTTTTAATCGCCGTACTTTCGCGGGATAAGACAGTGGAAATACTAAAATCGATGATTTTTAATTGCTCGGTTGCGGGATTAAAACTAATATTAGAAGGATTGATATCTTTGTGTATAATATTAACAGCGTGAAGATTTCCCAGACTTTTGGCAACTTTAACAGCCAAAGTCAAAAATCCTAAAAGTGTAAACCTTTGCGAAGCCATTAAAGTTCTTAAAGACTCGCCGCCAAAATCCTCTAAAACCATAACTGAAGTATTTTGATACTTTAGCAAATCATAAGCTTTGACAACGCCTTCTAAATTTAAAGACCGAGTAATTTCATATTCCTGCTCATATCTGGCAAGTTCTGCTGCGGAGGGATACTCGTGTTTGAGCAGCTTCAAGATAACAGGTTGATTATCATGCTCACGGCGTCCCCGATAAACTAGGGAATTGGCACTTTCATAAATTAAAGCGAGAATTTGGTAACCAGGGATAGTAAGCATCGTAGGGTTATCCTTAAAGGTAGTGGCTTAAATATAAAATTGTAGCGCCAACATCTTGTTAAGAAAGCCGTAGAATCAACAAGGTGCGGGGAATCACCGGCAACATCGAGCAATTCGCCCTCAGCAGATGGACATTTACTGTCAGCAAACACCGGCACATTTTCACAGAGTTCTTGCCCGTGGCGCTCAACTTGCTAGGAAAAAGCCGAAACTCGCCCGGTAGCAACCCTCACAGAGAGCATCCCACATCTTTGTAGTGAAAAAACGAAAGACGGGGAGAGGGGAAAATCTCATGAGAGATTTTTATCTGCCGAGTCTCACTAAGTAACCCCTAGATAGAAAGAACAAGCGCCGCTGTGTCTTTGATATAAAATGTTACATTCTCAAATTGCACTAATAGCTTCTTGCCGGTCTTTTTAACTGATAGCTTGATTATGGCAAAATCGCAAACACTCGCGCCAAAAATCCAGAATTATTTTTCAGTTTCCGGAAAGCGACTACCACCAAAGCCTCAGCTTTTGGTACTTTATCAAGATTTGTCTGTATTGGCTAAATTTGCTAATTGTCTTGTTGCAAAATCTACGCTTCCACAGAGCGATCATCCTAACGGGTGGCGACTGCTGAACCGGCACCAATCGCTTCAAAGCCAGAAGCGGTAATCTTTCCCATCTCCGAGAGATGCTGACAGTGCCGGCAACCTCTCCATCCTGCATCAGCCAGTTTGTCCATTAATTTCCTTCTCCAATTTATAATTAACTTATCAAACGGAAATTTTATAATTATTTCTGCACACAAGACGGCCAACCCCAGCCCCAAAATTCACCTGCAGGGTTTCATCAATCAGAATTTATCTCCCTATTAGAGATTTCCCGCGCAAAATCTCCAACCCCACAGTGCTGAATCGTGCCGGTGCCCCCGTAAAATGGGCAAATGAACCCCAAGATGCAGGAGTCCATCGATGCGACCGCTCAACTTCGTCATCATCTTCGTATTGTGCTTAGCGCTGGTTTTATTCAGCATCGAAAATACACAGCCGGCAACCATTCAGATTATCGAAGGTATCCAGTTTCAAGCCCCAATTTCCATAGAACTGATTTTGGCGATGGGGATCGGAGCCGTCTTAGCTTGGCTTTTTGGTGTGTGGACTCGCTTGCAGCGGCTACTGGTAGCCCGCCAAGATATTCGTCAAATTCGCAAACAAGATAACCGCATTCAAGAGTTAGAGCAAGATGTGGAACGCTATAAAGCAGAATTGCAAGACCAGCACCGGCTGCCACCTGCCAGCGAACCCCTCACCACGAATGCGTCTCTCGCTCAGGAGGTGTCAACCACAGACGCCTGATCAGACACAAATGCGAGCCTGAGTGAGGCATTGGCATCACCGGCTTAACATTAGATCCACAAACTGGCCCAAGACTTGCCACTGCTTCCCATCTGCTAGTGGCCAGCTTGCCCTTCTCAATCAAAAATGAGATAATTTACGATTAATTAATTACCTAATCGTTTCCCAGTATCTCCCCATCTCCCCTGATTCGCGGCTTCAATGTTAAATAAAACCCAAAAGCTCCCCCACTTCCCCTGTGTACTTTGCGTGGCGCGGTAGCTGAATACAGCTGTGTTAACTTAGCATTCGACACGAGTCTGTATGCGCGGATTTGAGATGAAGGTCTAATATATGACAGTTTCATTGTCCCAAGATGCAGCGAACCTCAATCATCGCGGCTCGTCAGCCCCAGAACTCGGCATCGCCCTGCTGATTGACCTGGCCAAACAGGGAGAAATTAACCCCTGGGATGTCCAAGTGATTGAGGTCATTGATCGCTTTTTAAGCGAACTTGCTCCAGTTCGCGAAGCCGGCCAACTTGAGCGGGAAGTCGCCCTATCACAGTCAGGGCAGGCTTTTTTGTATGCCTCAATGCTGGTATTGCTCAAAGCCGACAGTCTTGCTCGTTCTTCCGAACCAGAGGACGAAGCAGAACTGCTCGAAGACGGCACAGAACTGCTTGAAGATGATACCGCACAGCGAGGGCCACTGAAGCTAGAGCGCCAACTGCGCCGGCGTGCCGTTGCCCAGCCGCCGCAAAAACGCCGCGTCACCCTTCAAGAATTGATCGACCAGTTACAGCTGATGGCGACAGCGATGGAAGATCGCCCTCGTCGGGCGCGTCCAAAAAAATCCAGCCCCAAATCCAGCGCCCAGGTCGCCCGCGCCATCACCCATCTGGCCCACCAGGAAAATCTTTCCGAAGTCGCCGGCATCTTGGAGCGGTTTTTCCTCCAGCATTGGACTCAAATCGCTCAAGAACACGAGTGGTTGGAGCTAGACGAATTACTAGAATGCTTGTCATCCGCAACCAAGCAAGCTGCCGGTGAGTCGCCCGTGCCGGCAGACACAAGCCAAGCACTCAAGGAAAACGACCGAGTCGGCGTTTTCTGGGCGTTGCTGCTGCTGTCGGCTCAGTCTAAGGTTGAGTTAAGTCAAGAGGAATTCTACCAAGACTTGAAAATTCGGGCGCTGCCAGAATCGCTCCAGCTACCAGCCGCCAAAGTGGATGAAAGCATTAAACCGGCAAGTTGAGCGATGGAAAAGGATGCATTAGCACGCCGGCACCTACATAATCTCAAGAAATGTGCATTAATGGGGAAAATACCTGGTAGCCTGTTGTTTGGAGTCGGCTGGACTGAGCTATAAATTTCTAAATGAGCGCATGACTTGCGCGTCCTTCGCTCCTATCGGCATTAACCGAACTGTAAACTATCAATTGACTAAATTGATTGGCCAAGGCTTGAGAGAAAAACTTTTATGAAAGCCATGATTCTGGCTGCTGGGAAGGGCACCCGCGTCCGCCCCATTACCCAAACCATTCCCAAACCCATGATTCCCATCCTGCAAAAGCCAGTGATGGAGTTCTTAGTTGAGTTGCTACGGCAACACGGCTTTAACGAAATTATGGTCAACGTCAGCCATCTAGCAAATGAGATTGAGAACTATTTCCGAGATGGCCAGCGATTTGGGGTTCAGATTGCCTATTCCTTTGAAGGCAGAATTGTAGAAGGTGAACTCCTAGGGGAAGCCGTAGGCTCAGCCGGCGGGATGCGCCGCATCCAAGACTTCTCCCCCTTTTTTGATAGCACCTTTGTGGTGTTGTGTGGCGATGCTTTAATTGACCTGGACTTAACCGCTGCCGTCAAGTGGCACCGCGAAAAAGGTTCAATTGCCACAGTGGTTATGAAATCCGTCCCCAAAGACGAAGTCCCTAGCTATGGGGTCGTGGTTACGGATGAAGAGGGGCGGATCAAAGCCTTCCAAGAAAAACCCAAAGTCGAAGAAGCTCTCAGCACCAGCATCAACACCGGCATTTACATTTTTGAGCCAGAAGTCTTAGATTACGTCCCCTCCGGCCAAGAATTTGATATTGGTGGCCAGTTGTTCCCCCATCTGGTAAAAATTGGAGCGCCATTCTACGGCATCACAATGGATTTTCAATGGGTGGACATAGGCAAAGTTCCCGACTACTGGCGTGCCATTCGCGGCGTGCTGCTGGGAGAAGTCAAAAATGTTGCCATTCCAGGCCATGAAGTGAAGCCAGGGGTCTACACAGGTCTCAACGTCGCCATTAACTGGGACAAAGTCGAGATTGAAGGGCCGGTTTATATCGGTGGCATGACTCGCATTGAAGATGGCGCAAAAATTATCGGCCCAACGATGATCGGCCCGAATTGCTGTATTTGCAGTGGGGCAACCGTCGAAAATAGCGTGATTTTTGAATACTCCCGCTTAGGACAAGGCGCACGGTTAATCGACAAATTAGTTTTTGGGCGCTACTGCATTGATAAAAACGGCGAAAACATTGACCTAGAAGCAGCAGCTTTAGACTGGTTGATTACCGACGCCCGGAAATCGCTGCCAGACCAACCGCCGGCAGAACGGCAAGTTATTGCAGAACTTTTGGGCACAGAAGACTTTTAAGGAATCACGAATGAATAGCGCTCAGATATCAGTGGCAACTGACACCTGAGCGCTATTTAATTAACAATTCTCCATTTCCTAACTCGATAGATAGGTATACCCACTCAAGCTGCGCTCGTAATTTTGCAGCAGCATCTGAGATTCTTTCAGAGAAATCCGCCCTGCTTGCAAAGCTTGCTCAGTTTGTTTGCGGATACTTTCAACCAAATCTTCAGAATCGTACTGGACATAGCCCAGCACTTCCGTCATCGTGTCCCCCTTGACAACGTGTTCAATTTCGTATCCTTTGGGCGTCAGCGTGATGTGAACCGCGTTGGTGTCGCCAAACAAATTGTGCAAATTGCCCATAATTTCCTGGTAAGCACCGGCAAGAAACATACCCAAGTAATAAGGTTCGCCGGCTTTCAGGGGATGCAATTCTAACACCGGCTTGACCGCCTGAAGGTCAATAAACTGATCAATTTTGCCATCGCTATCGCAAGTCAGATCCGCCAGGGTGCCCCGTTGCGTCGGTTCTTCATCGAGCCGGTGAATCGGCATAATCGGAAACATCTGGTTAATCGCCCAACTATCAGGGGCCGATTGGAAGACAGACAGGTTGATATAGTAAATCGACGCCATGATATTCTCTAAATCTTCCAAATCGTCAGGCACATAGTCCTGTTGGCGGACAAGAGAGAGAATCTTTTTGCAACAAGCCCAGTAGAGACGCTCAGCTTTCGCGCGATCCCGCAGGCTGAGATAGCCAAAATTAAAGATGCTAATCGCTTCTTCCTTAAACTGAATCGCGTCGTGGTAAGCCTCTTGGTAATTCTCCACGCCGATCGACTGGTAAGTTTCGTAGAGATTTCGCAAAATCAGGTGTTCTCGCTCTCCCAGAGGTGCCGGTGCCACAGACGGGACTTCACTTGTACCGAGCACATCAAACACTAAAACCGATTGATGGGAAGCAATCGCACGACCACTTTCACTGATCAGCGTCGGCACCGGCAGCTGGCGCTCCTCACACGCCTCCTTCACCTCCGCCACAATATCATTGGCGTAGTTTTGCATATTGTAGTTTTTGGAGGCGTGAAAATTGGTTTTAGAGCCATCGTAATCTACCGCCAAACCGCCGCCGACATCCAGATATTTCATATTGGCTCCCAACTTGGCCAATTCGACATAAATCTGGCTGGCTTCTCGGATCGCGTCTTTAATTACGCTAATCGAGGAAATTTGAGAGCCAATGTGGAAGTGCAACAGCTGCAACGAGTTCAACAAACCGGCATCATTGAGCTGATCGGCTGCCTGAATAATTTCGGGAATCGTCAGGCCAAATTTAGCCCGATCGCCGGTTGAGCCACCCCAGCGGCCAATTCCTTTACTGCTCAGCTTGGCTCGAACCCCCAGTATCGGCTCGATCCCCAGCTTCCGGCTGGCTTCAATCACTAACTGCACTTCTTCTAGCTGCTCGATCACAATAATCGGCAACTGTCCCAGCCGTTGGGCTAAGGTTGCAGTTTCGATATACTCCCGGTCTTTATAACCGTTGCAAATCAGCAGTGCGCCTGGGGTTTTTAAGGTTGCCAAAGCAATCAGCAACTCTGGCTTGGAACCGGCTTCTAAGCCAAACTGATGCGGTTGGCCAAAACGCACCAAATCTTCTAACAAGTGCCGGTGTTGGTTGCACTTCACCGGGAAAACACCGCGATAAACACCCGGATATTTGTAACGGGCGATTGCTTTGGCAAAGCAAGCATTCAACCGCTCAATACGATCTTCCAAAATATCTGAAAACCGGATCAGCAAGGGCAACCCTAAGTTACGCTGTTGCAAGGCTTCCACCAATTCGCAAAGATCGAGAGAACCGCCACGATCGCCCTTGGGTGACACCGTTACATGACCGGCAGCATTAATTGAAAAATAAGGTTCTCCCCAGCCGCGAATGCGATACAGTTCTTCACTCTGCTCGATTGTCCAAGATTTACGAGCGCTGGCTCGATTTGACGGCTTCCCATTGTGCATTGGGGGGGATTCGACGCTCGTCGGCAACTCGATTGAGACTTCTTCAGTGCCGGCATCAGCGGTGGTTGGCTCCAAACCCATACTAGAAGTGTCCTCGCTTTTGACCTGTAGAGTGACAGTTTATCGCATTCATCCACAGCGAGCTGAGGGGAGAAAAGCCTTTATTCAATCTTTAGATGGCTTTAACAAAGCTTTCTCCACCCTTTGTTAGAATACGACCCATCAGGTCTGCGAGGAAGGACTGTTTTGATGGTTTACACACAATACGACTCGGAAGGCAACGCTTATGCAGAGGATGCCGAGGGGAATGTGTATATCGAGGATGCCAAGGGTAATGCCGAAGTGGTGGATGTTGAGGGAAATTATACAGCAGTCGATGCAGATGGAACGCTTTATACAGAAGACTCCCAAGGGAACATCGCAGCGATAGACGCCGACGGCAATCTCTATTATCAAGACGCTGACGGCAGCTATTATACAGAGTCTGCTGATGGAATTGTGCGTTATTCAGAAGGTGGTGACGGTACCTGAGTCTCACATCTAGCATTGCCTGAGTACCAATGGCCGGCACCGGCAAGCGCGATCCCCAGTCTGCGGGGGAACATTATTTAATTTAACTATTCCTAAAACTTTCCCAAAGATGGGGTTACAGGCAATCTTGGCTCTATTGATCAGCCAGGTTGCTAAAAAGTCCGCTCATTGGCACCCAGCTAAACTCACCTTTCACCGCCTACAAACGCCACAGATCAATCGCGCCGATTGCTGAACCAGCTTTCCCGCAGACCTTTAAAATGTGTTAATAGCTACAAGGTATTGTTAAATTTGCTATCCTTACCCGATCCACAAGGCACAATAGGATTAGAGAAGTTTAAAAGGGATGAAGCATGACCTCAGCCTGTAAGCGCCGCACTTGATTGTGGGTACATTAAGATGACATTTTATCTGGCTTTGTGAAAGTATAACTACCTGTGATCAACTTTTTCAAACTCTGACTGGTTATTTAATAGCTAGAGCTAGAGATAAACTTCCAAGAAAAAATTTTGTTGTTTAGTCTTTTCTTAAGAGGCGAGCTGACTGTTATCAAGATAAGTGAACAACGACTGAATCAGCGCGGTAAACGAATGAGCTATCTAACTTTGCCAAGTCAAATTATCCTGCATTTGACTTGGCCCAGAGTGTGTTCTTTAGTAGAAATTTTACAAACAGCCGTCGCATCGAGTGGTCGGTTGCGGACGTTACTGGCTGCCGGCAAAAATAAAGAACTTTGTCAGAGTTTAGCGCAAACCTGGTGGGAATCCGCCCACCAAGCCCAACAAAGCCTTGACCCAAAACTGCTGCTGCGACCTGCCGGCAGCAAAAATCCCGATCAGCTACTATCCGCCAAAAACGCCAACTACAAACCCTCAAAAGGCCCAGCCGGCAACCCAGAAGCAACGGAAACGCCTCAGTTGCCAACCTTCCAGTTAATTGATTTTGCTGAAGTAGAAGCAAGTTTAATCATATTAAGTTCTTACCTTAATATTTGGATTCACCTAGAGCCGGCCACAACAAGCCTCAACTCAGAACACCATGAGCAAATTCATCCTTCATTTTCCCCAACGCAATCCCCTGAAACAGAGTTTCTAACGACATCCATAACCACCCCCACCTGGCAAGTTTCCTTAAACTTCGACCCGCAAGTTATCGTCAAGTTGCTCAGCACCCCAGCAGTAGCAGCAGCGGCCCCTTATTGCTCAGGATTAAAAGCAACAGACCTTAACAATCGCAGCAACGTGCTGCGCCGGGTTTGGTTACAACTCTTAGGAGTCGTCGGAGAAAATAACGCTGATGTCGCAGAAAACCCGCAAGAAGAAACGATTAAGAGCCATCAAGAAACTGAAAAGTTAAACCTTAACAACTTAGAACAACAAGCTTCCGCAGCGCACGGTTCACCCTTGTCTGATTCGCTACCTGTTTCAGCCACTAAAATTCCAGGCAATCCTCACCCCTTAGCAGCCGGCACACCTCAGGCCAAATTCAGCCCAGATGAAAGCATCAACAACTTATTCTGGGAAGCCCCCATCGGCATTCTCTATGAAAGCCTAGATGGCGGTATCCTAAATGCCAATCCAGCATTTTGTCGCCTCACAGGTTACACCCAAAACCAGTTGCGCCATTTAGATCGCCGGTCAATTTCTCATCCAGAAGATTTTGCAACTGAGGTGAGAGTCATTCAACAAATGCTGAACGACGGCAATAAACGTCAAACGCTTCGCAAACGATATCTGCGGCGGGACGGTTCCTTTATTACAGCAGAAGTGGCAATGTCGCTCATCGGCGAAGAGGCAGAAGAAAGCTACTTGCTGAGTTTTGTTACAGACTTGAGCGAACACCAACGAGCTGAACTGGAGATTCAGCAGCGGCGGGAACGCGAAGCCCTGTTGAGTGAAATTTCCGCTAAAATCCGCGCCACGTTCGATCTCGATGCGATTTTGCAAACAGCAGTTCAGCGTCTTAGACAGGCACTCGGTGCAGACCGGGTTTTAGCTTACCAGCTACTTGACGATTCGTTAGTCGAGCTTAGCGGCCCAGCGCTGGCTCAGGTTAACCCAAATCTGTCAAGCAGAGGACTTTGTGTTGCTGAAGACGTTCATGCTATTTATCCGACCCTCAAGGGAATATCGTTCTCTGCAGATTGTATTCCCCCGCCTTATCTGGAAGCCTATCGCAACGGGCGGCTGTGGAGTGTGACTGATGTTCGGATAGAAGAGCTGGCCGAATGCCACCATAAAATGCTAGAGCAAATGCAAGTTCGCAGCATGATGGCTGTGGCCATTCAACGCACCGAAGGCACGGAGTCTCGCGGCAGGAGAGACTTTCAGGAGGATGGCTCCAGGCAAGATGCCGGCAACCTCTTGCGCCGGCCCTCGATTCCTCCTTTGTGGGGTTTGTTGGTGGTTCACCAATGTCATGCCCCGCGACAGTGGACGACTGACGAACAGCAGCTTTTGCAAGCAGTTGCCAATCAGTTGGCCATTGCCATTGAGCAAGCCAATTTGGTGCACCAGTTGCAAGCTTATGCTCATGAATTGGAAAACCGGGTTAACCAGCGAACACGCTCTTTAGAACAATCTCTGAAATTTGAACAGCTGACCCGTCAGCTGACTGAAGCGCTGTTGCAATCGCTGGGTGAAGACCAAATGCTAAAAATTGCGGTGGAAGGTTTGGCTAACACCCTGGGCGTTGATGGTTGTTATGCCAGTTTGTTTGATGAAGGGCAGGAAGTTTTTGAGGTGCGTTCTCAACACTTAAGCGGCTCACTGCAACTAGCCGCACCGCTGATTGGATCGCGTTCGTCTCTGCAAGATTGGCCTGAGGGGTTCCGAACCCGGCTCTTTGCCGGTCAACCCTGCATTCACGAAGTTCCGATGTCGCAAACCGAAATTTCTAAGGTTGAGGACACACCGGGCGTACAATCTCTGGAAGCTACTAGGGTGGTGTCTTTGCTAATTAGCCCAATTTTGGATAACCAAGGGTTAATTGGGGTGGTGTGCGTGTTTCATACCACCCACCGCCGGTTTCAAGCCAAGGAAATTAACTTAGTAGAGCAGGTGGCTTCTCAGTGTGCGATTGCCATCCGTCAAGCGCGTCTATACCGGCAAGAACACGAACAGCGCCTTAGTGCGGAATACTTCCGCTTATTCTTAGAACAATCAACGGATGTTTTTGTCGAATATGACCGGCAGTTGTGCTACCTTTCAATCAACGCAGCGGGAGCATCTTTAATCGGCAAACCACAGAGTGAAATTATCGGTAAAACCAACCGCCAACTGATTGGAACCGAAGCCAGTACGATTGAACCATTAATTCATCATGTGTTTAGTACCGGCCAAAAAGTTGTTTTCAATCACGAAGTTTCCCTTCCCACCGGCACTCGCACATTTGAAACGGTTTACGCACCGATTACAGACGCCACCGGCACCATTCATCGCGTCCTTGGGGTGGGTCAAGATGTCACGGAAATCAGGCAGCAGTGGCGCTTATTGCAAGAACAAAATTATCAGCTTGCAGAAGTTAACCGTCTTAAAGAAGAATTCATTGCCACGACTAGCCACGAACTTCGCACGCCCTTGACTGCGATTCTTGGCTTCTCTAGCGTGCTTCTAGAGGAATCTTTCGGCAAACTGAATCCCAAACAAATGCTGTATGTTGACCGCATTCATAGCAGTGGCGAACACTTATTAGAACTGATTAATGACATTCTGGACTTGTCACGAATTGAGGCGGATCGTCTGGAATTAGAGCCGCAACTTGTGTTTATCCGAGATATTTGTGAAAGTGTGATTAGCTTAGTTCAAGAGCGAGTGATGAACCACGGTTTATACTTGGATGTGGATGTAGAACCTGACTTGGAGTACATGGTTACAGATCCGCGCCGGTTGAAACAAATGCTGTTGAATTTGCTGACCAACGCTATCAAGTTTACGCCTCAAGGCACGGTTGGGCTAAAAATTTATCGCACTTACAACGAGACAAAAGAAGAGGGTGACTCTACCGTTTCTACACCTGAAACCATTCACTTTCAAGTTTGGGACACCGGCATTGGTATTGATGAAGCTGACCAACTCCGGCTTTTTTCTCCCTTTTCACAAATCGATTCTTCTTTGTCTCGCAAGTATCAGGGAACGGGACTTGGTTTGGTAATTACCCGCAAATTAGCTGAACTCCACGGCGGTTCTATTACCTTAAAATCTAACAGTGGTCAGGGTTCAAGTTTCACGATTTCGCTGCCCCTATACCAATCTCCTGAGACATTAGCAAATATGCTTGGCAATATTGATCAGGCAAGTTTTGATACGGTTGTGCATCTCGTTCAACATTTGCCTGATGCTTCCCCGCCTGAAGAAAATTAAGTGTGGGAAAAAGGATCAGTGAGAAGACACCGGGAAAAATTCCCCTAAACTGGTCACTTTTCTTTTTTCCCGCCGGCTAAGCACCTAAGCGCCGGCCTCGACTGGCTGACGGCAAACAGATAATATGATCGCCGTGGGTGTGAATGAATCCTGTCGTTCGCAATTTACCCATCAAGCGGGTGACGGTGACGCGGGTAGAACCGATGGCGCTACCAATTTGGGCGTGCGTTAACGCCCAAGGCAGGCAGTAACCGGGTTCGTTGCCGGTTTTGCGAACTAGCTCGCAAGGTTCCCCATATTCTTCCACCAACAGTGTGAGAAACCCTAAAAGCCGGTCAATGGTGCGCCGCTGTCCTAAAGTTGCCAGCCACAGCAATTTCCGCTGATGCTGATAGCGAAAAGCATCCATGACTTCCCGCCGGAAATGAGGCCAGTTGTCTAAGTCTTGCCAGTACATCCACACCACCGAAGTTTGATCGATATGGGCGTAGGCTTGGAGCTTAAACGGAGATTGGGCTACAATTTCAAACGGTTGGCCGGCACCCACGAATCCTAAAAATGCTTCTTCTGATGAATCTATTGCAGTTGAGTCAGACTTTGAGTTGCCGGCAGCGGCACTCATTTGGGCAGTCCCCACCAGTCGCACAGCACCCCGTTGCACCAAATATAGCAGCTCAGATCGAGCTGGAATTCGCTCATCCTTACTAAATGTACGATAGCGATAGTGTTCCTCAGCCCAGTCGAGAATTAGTTGCCAAGTTAAAAATGGTCGAGAGACTTGTGACTGTAAGAATGAATGCATAAAAAAGGCTTTTGCAGAGCGGTGAAGACTTCAAAGACAGCGCATTTATTGAACCCGTGTGAGGAAGTTACACTTCACTCATAAATTTCACAAAATTGAGTAAAAAATCAAACTCCTTTGGGTTTAGCTGCATTGTCTCTGTTTTATTTATAGGTCTTAAGGAAAAATTGAAGGTAGCAAAAAATACTTCTAACCTCCATAAATGTTTCAGGATGTTTTTGTTTGATTGGTTATTTGTGCTGAAAGTTCCAATGACAAGCTGGTATTGAGTCCGCCATTACTTAAGGATGCAGGTGAGTGAGTGTGAATTTTGATTTATCTGCTACTAATTTGCCGGCTGTTAAACGGTTGTTGGAAGGCCGGCTACAAGCTGCCATTCGGCTGCACGGCACAACCTCCCAAACATTAGCCTCTGCTGCTTCAGAAGTTTTTCCACAGTCTATAACCTTACTCCGGGCAAAAGATACAACTCGAATTGTGTACCTTTGTCCGATGGGGTTAAAACTGGCTAAAATCTGGCAGATGTCTGCAATGGATATTGCAACTAAAATTGCAGCTGATTTATCACAGATTGCCGCAGGGGATGCCGGCAGACTGGATTTTACAGTTCAAGCTGTCCCCCCCGGTTGGATTCATTTGCAGCTAACAAACGCTGGTTTGGCGAACTGGTTGCAACGCCTCACTCAGGGGATAGATTCCTTACAGCTTAAAGAATACCTGTGGCAACGAGGGGGAGAAGGGGAGAAGGAGCAACCGGCATCGATAATCTTATCCAAGGCTGGGATAGGGATAGCCGGCGAAAAAGGAAAACACAAAACAGATGTGCTGCAAAATCCCGTTTATCCTTCTAAAAGCCTGTTTCTCGTTCAGTATGCTCACGCTCGTTGCTGTTCACTTCTGCGCTTGGCACATCTGGACGGCACAATTATCCTCAGCGATCCCCATCCTGAACTCTGCTCCCCATTTTGGCACCTACTCGCCCCCAACCCTATCCCCTGGCTCAACTCTGAAGTCTTCCCATCTTCCCCCCTACGGTTGGTGCATCCAGCAGAATGGGGTTTAATTTCCCAGCTAGTTGACACCCTAGATGCTTTATCTCTGCCACCGGCAGCTCATCGGCTGACGGAGTGGCTAAAACTGGCGACTGCTTTGAGTACGGCGTTTGAGAGCTTCTACAGCGCTTGCCGGCTTTGGGGCGAGGTTAAAACTGAAACGCCACAGCTTGCCCAAGCAAGATTGGGTTTGATCAAAGCTACCCAATCGGTGCTGCGGTTAATTCTGCAAGATTTATTCGGTGTTTCTGCGCCGGTGGAACTTTAAGGCTTTGACGAATGAAATGAAAACGGTTTGAATACTACTTTCTTAAAACTTTATTTTTAATGCTTAAAAGCATAGTAGGAAAGGGTTTTAGGATCAGTCTCAGATCCCATATACCAGCCCTATATCAGCCAACAATTTAAATGCATAATCTAAAATCTATGGTTAAGGGTTAAAACATCAATAAAACTTGCAATAAAAATATAAGAAAAGGGATTGACAAACTCAACATACATGGGCTAGAGTTTCTCTTGTGTGAGGAGCGAACCAGCGAGGGCACCGAGACGAAACACGGCCAGTCGTCGGTGCCCTTTCTGATGAGCGCTTATAGTAAAAATGCCTCAATCGCTGCCGCCGCACCGTCTTGCTCAACGCTAGGAGCAACCCATTTAGCCACAGCCTTTACTTCTGCCGGCGCATTGCCCATCGCTACACCAAGGCCGGCATAAGCAAGCATTTCGACATCATTAAAGTTATCGCCAATCGTCATCACGCTAGAAGCCGGCAAGCCCAGTATCTCCTCAGCGAGATAGCGAACCGCTTCGCCTTTGTTCACGGCTGGGTGAGTCGCTTCAAAAAAAGTGGCGACTGATTTGGTTAAGTAAAGCTCAGCCGGCGTGTAGCGTCCGCGCAACGTTCCTAGCAACTGGTCAATTACGGCGGGATCATCGCACAGCGCTAAGATTTTGGTTGGTTCAATTGTCAGAAATTGACGCAAGTCCCCAACTGGAATGGGCTGTACGCCGGTGCGTTCGCCATAAGCGATGCTAGCAGGGGTGAGTTCACGCACATAAAGCCGGTCATCAACGTAACAGTGAATAGAAAGCAGGGATCGTAATTCGGGCAACTCAAAATGATCCAGCAGTTGTAACGCAAGTGCTTGAGAAAGTCGCAAGTGCCGGTGAAGGTGTTGAGTTGTGGGATCTTTAATCAGCGCTCCCTGGTAGGTTATTAAGGGGAGAGTCGAGCCAATTTCCTCATAAAAGCGCAAAGCTGAGCAGTACATCCGCCCGGTTGCAACCGCCACTTGCACGCCTTTCCTTTGAGCTGCCTTAATGGCTTGCTTCACCGGCTCGTTTATTTCATTCGACACCCCGGCAATGGTGCCATCAATATCAAGCACTAAAAGTTGAATGTCTGTGGCATTAATGCCGGCAGTATTTGCGCGGTTAACTGCAGATGTGATATCTATCATCTTTTCCTTTCTCAAACGCGATTGGGACAAATCTTAAGTTTGGAATTCAGCCACCTCCCCCACTCTCCCCCACTCTCTCACTCAGCACTCAGCACTCAGCACTAAAAAGTCCCGAAATGGCCCATTAAACCGAGAAGGACACGGTTATGCCGTGCCCCTACAATTGGTCAGTGAATCATATTTTCAAGCTGCCGGCTACCCAATAGTGAGGGCAAATTGGTTAACTTCCATCCCCGCCGACACTTTCTCACAGTCCATCACAGACTCGTGCCGGCTACTTCATTTTTTGTTTAATGAACGTCATAATTTGAGTGATTTGTTTCTTCAAGCCATCAATTTCAGCCTGCATTTTGGCCATTTGTTGCTTCAGTGCCTGAACATCTGCTGAAGAATCACCTGAAGCTGCGTCACCGGCTGCGGCTGCGGCTGCCGGTGCGGCTGCGGCTGCGCCTGCCGGTGCTTTTGGCGCAATCTTCATTGCCAATTTGATCGCCTCAATCAGCGTTTTCTTTTCAAAAGGCTTTTCGATAAAGGCAAAATGCTTAAACGGTTCCTGAATTTTCTCCGTGACTTCCTCTTTACGCCCCGACATTAATACCAGAGGAATGCTTCGTAGTTCAGCATTCGATTGGATCTGCTGAAACACTTCCCAACCGCTCACTTTAGGCAGCAGGAAATCTAACATAATCAAATTGGGGCGTGCCTGACGGATTAGCTTGAGTCCTTCTTCGCCATCTTTCGCATCTAGGACTTCAAAGTTACCAGGCGGTAACATTTCTCGAACTCGCACCCGAATGACCTTACTGTCATCGATAACCAGGATCTTGTGACTTGCCACGACTGACTCCTCTAGTGGTTGAGTGAAGGATTAAATTTAATGGTGACAGTTTTGTGACCTTGAAGCAGTTGAATCCTAGTTGAGGATGCAACCCCGATCAGACAAACTAGCTCAGGCCAAGGAGGGAAGAAGAATCAGCAATGTCTAGCTGCGGTGCATCCAGCCCAGACCTGGTGAGTCACACTACAGCTAAATGAAGTAGCGTTCTCGCTGCCCAACAAAATCACTCTGATTAGAGTTTTATACAACAGTAATAGCAGCGATACAATTTTTGAGCCGGCTATTTCCATTTTCTGTATTCTGAAGTCTCGCTAAAAACGAGCTGAGTTCTTCATCCCCTAGCTTAATGCCCTATTGGAGCCAACGGCAAAAAAGCAACCTCACTTTTTTAGAGACACCCCACCGGCATCTCTTGAGAAAGGCAAAACATATCACAGTTATTGATGTTAGTAACCTGCCTGAAGGATTATAATCTCACTTTTATGCCTAACCAAAATCAGCAACCTTCTGTAACCCCATCCTCAAACAAACATCTGAGGGCAGAAATCGAAGCAATGCCAGAGTGGCTGCGACGCCCTATCGGTAAAGCCAGCGAACTTTCGACAGTTCAAAGAATTATTAAGCAACGCCAGATCCACACGATTTGTGAAGAAGGCCGGTGTCCCAACCGAGGCGAGTGCTATTCACAAAAAACCGCAACATTTCTGCTCATGGGTCCTGTTTGCACCCGTTCCTGTGCGTTTTGTCAAGTGGATAAAGGTCATGCGCCGATGCCTTTAGATGCAGAAGAACCCCAGAAGGTAGCCGACGCCGTGCAGCAATTGGGATTACGTTATGTTGTCCTGACATCTGTTGCTAGAGATGACTTGCCCGATAGCGGTGCCGGCTGGTTTGTGGCGACAATAGAAGCGGTGCGCCGGCTCAACCCTCAAACTGAGATTGAAGTGCTTACCGCCGATTTTTGGGGCGGTCATTCTGAGGAGATCGCGCCGGCACAGCAGCAGCGCCAACGCATTGAGACCGTCGTTAAGGCAAATCCCGCCTGTTATAACCACAATATTGAAACCGTCAGACGCTTGCAAGGGCCGGTGCGCCGGGGTGCTAAGTATGAGCGATCACTGGATGTGTTGCGGATCGTTCAACAAATTAACCCCAGCATTCCCACCAAATCAGGGTTAATGCTGGGACATGGGGAAACAGAAGCGGAAATAATCGAGGCAATGGCAGATTTGCGAGAAGCCGGCTGTGATCGCATCACCTTGGGACAGTATATGCGTCCTTCCTTAGAACACCTGCCGGTGCAAAAATACTGGACACCCGAAGAATTTAGCCGGCTTGGCGAAATAGCCACAGAAATGGGCTTTTCCCACGTCCGATCTGGCCCACTGGTTCGCAGTTCTTATCATGCTGGAGAGAGGGAATAGGGGATTGGGCAATGGGCATGGGGCATGGGGCATGGGGGATTGGAGGAGTTTTTAGTGCTGAGGGGAGAAATGTTGCTGATTCCTCATTCCTGAGTTCATGCCCGTACCTAAAGGTTGGCGCAGCCTAACCCCATGCCCATTGCCCATTGCCCATTGCCCATTACCCATTGCCCATTGCCCCATGCCCATTGCCCCATGCCCATTGCCCATTGCCCCATGCCCATTGCCCATTGCCCATTGCCCATTGCCCCATGCCCATTGCCCATTGCCCATTGCCCATTGCCCATTGCCCATTCCCCTACTTATAAACCGGCATCTCCCCACGATTGAGACGATCCATATAATTTTTGAGATCAGCAGCCACCTTGTTAGATAAGAGGAAGCCGCCCAGCATATTCGGGAACGCCATCGTTAATATCATCATGTCGCTGAAGTCAAGCACTGAGCGCAGGTTCACCACTGAGCCGATGAAGACGCAGATAACGAACAGCGCCTTGTAAAAAATTGTTGTATTTTCCCCAAATAGATACGCCCAAGCTCTTTCCCCGTAGTAACTCCAAGAAATCATTGTTGAGAAAGCAAACAGGAAAACAGAAATCGCTAAGATTGCGGGGAACCAACTAATGACCGTTGAAAAGGCCGCTGAGGTCATGTAAATGCCATCTAAGTTGGCAGTTGCAGGATCGCTGTAGACGCCGGTGAGAATGACAACAATTGCGGTCATATTGCAAATCACCACCGTGTCGATAAAGGGTTCTAGCAGGGCTACAATACCTTCACGAACCGGCTCATGAGTCCGGGCGGCTGAGTGGGCGATGGATGCCGATCCAATCCCCGCCTCGTTGGAGAAAGATGCGCGTCTCACCCCCTGCACAAGTACGCCAATAAAGCCTCCCTCAACCGCTGTGGGAGAAAACGCTTCCTTGACAACCGTGGCAAAAGCACCAGGGATTTCCGGGATGTTCAACAACAGAATCCACAGGGAAGCTAAGACATAAAGGAGGCACATAGCCGGCACGAGCAGTTCTGCCACTGCCCCAATGCGACGAATTCCGCCGATAATGACTAGAGCGACTAAAAAGGCAATCACTAAGCCGTAGAGCCAACTGCGGCCAGCGAAAACCGGCAGAACTTGGGCAACGGCAGCAAAGGACTGGTTGGCTTGGAACATATTGCCCCCGCCGAAAGACCCGCCGATGGCGAAGATCGCAAAGAAAATTGCCAGAACCTTACCCAGTGGGCGCAACCCAACTTCACCGAGTCCACGAGACAAAAAGTACATCGGGCCACCAGAAACGCGCCCATCTGGGCTGATCACCCGGTATTTAAGGCCCAGGGTACACTCAACAAACTTGCTACTCATGCCCAATAGGCCGGCAAGGGTCATCCAAAACATCGCACCAGGGCCACCCAGCTTGATGGCAATGGCCACGCCGGCAATGTTACCCAGCCCCACTGTTGCTGACAAGGCAGCCGACAAAGCTTGAAAGTGTGTGACTTCGCCCTCTTCCGTCGGGTCGTCATAATGGCCACGAACCACGTAGATCGCGTGTTTGAACGCCCGAATGTTAACAAAACCCATTCGGATGGTAAAGAAGATCGCACCGGCAATCAGCCACAACACAATAAACGGCATACCGCCGATGCTCAAGAACAGCACCCCAGACATCGCCTCAACAATCTTGGCGAAGACAGCATCAATAGCGTCTAAAAAGCCGCCGGCTGGGGCTGCTGTTTCCGCAGCGAGGGCGGCGCTAGGTAAGGCCAGAATCAGTAAAAATAAAAGCCAGGTTCGTTTCATGGTGTGATTTTTTAAACATTGTGAAGCCGCGTGGGCGGTTGTGGTGCTAAGTTCTTCAGGTTTACCGCAATCAAGGGCAACATGATTCTACGCAGTACCGGCTAAACAATCCAGCCAGTTTGCAACCCCGATGGTTGCGCCGCACGCGCCCAGTTTCCTTTGCTGCTAAGTTCGGTTGTTTGACCATAAATTTATGCACTTTTGTGGAAGCCATTAAACTCGATGAGAGCGCAGTTTAAATTGCCAAGTGTGTTTCTTAGCGGTCGTTTACAAAAAAATCTCATTTTTTCAGCTTTACAAATAAGGTGGCAATAGCAGAGCGTAACTGAATTTTATCCAAGATAAATGTATTAAGATTCACAAAATATTTAAGAA
This sequence comes from Microcoleus sp. FACHB-68, assembly GCF_014695715.1. Lineage (NCBI taxonomy): Bacteria > Bacillati > Cyanobacteriota > Cyanophyceae > Oscillatoriales > Microcoleaceae > Microcoleus > Microcoleus sp. FACHB-68. The sequence goes on along the minus strand of NZ_JACJOT010000015.1, from coordinate 162,434 downwards.
AAAAATATAAAGTTGTTATAATTTAAAATATTTCAAAATCTGTAGAGTAGATTAACGAAGTGTACCCTCTGGTTAACCGTTTACCAACCAATGGATTACAGTTCAACACGCACTCTCATGTCAAGAATTTGCATAAAATTGTCATCAATGACGCCTAGAAAGTTGAGATAACCTTGAAAGGGTTAGTGCGTACACTGAGTCAGAAAGATATATCAAAGGTTCAGCTCAGCCTTAATCCTTAAATTCTTTGGGCGCACTATGAAATTGCGGAAATTGTTGCTTGTTTCCAGCATTTTTACCTTATCTCTCATCGGCTGTAGTCTTGGAGAAAAATCATTTGCCGGTGTCTGCAAGCGATTGGATAAGGTAGTAGCAGTTCACGGATCTGTGAGAACGGAAATAGCTACATTTATGGCCATCACAGACGAGCAAATATCACAAAAATCGCAGTTTGCAGCCGGTACTAACTTTGAGAGAGTAGGAGAAGAGGCTACCAATATTAATTGGGCGATTCCCATTAATACCTATCGAGCAAATCTTAATCAGCCTTCTGCCGATGATGTTGAGACTACACGAAGCGCCAGAGACTGGTTGAAGATCGGCAATAATTTGTCTAACTATCAACGGTATGAAGAAGCGCTTAGTGCTTACGACAAGGCAATTCAAATTCAGCCTGACTATGTTGAGGCTTGGGATAGCCGAGGCATTGTGCTAGGGGCGCTGAAACGTTACGAAGATGCGGTGGTTTCTTTTGATAAAGCAATTCAATTTCGACCTGATGATGCTTATGCTTGGAACAACCGAGGCAATGCGTTAAGTCAGTTAAACCGCTACGAAGATGCAGTTGCTTCTTATGACAAAGCTATTCAATTTAAGCCTGATTTGGCTGCGGCTTGGAACAACCGAGGTGCTGCGCTAAGGAAGCTGAAACGCTACGAAGATGCAGTTGCTTCTTATGACAAGGCGATTCAATTTAAGCCTGATTTGGCTGAGGCTTGGCTTAACCGAGGCAATGTGTTAAGTCAGTTAAAACGCTACGAAGAAGCGGTTGCTTCTTTTGATCAGGTAATTTTAATTAAGCCGGACTATGCTGTAGCTTGGTATAGCCGAGGCAATGGGTTAGGTGAGTTGAAACGCTACGAAGAAGCCCTTGCTTCTTATGACAAGGCAATTCAATTTCAGCCTGATTTAGCTAATGCTTGGTATGGCAGAGGCGTTGCGCTGGGTGATTTGAAGCGCTACGAAGAAGCGGTTGCTTCTTATGACAAAGCAATTCAATTTCAGCCTGATTTAGCTAATGCTTGGTATGGCAAAGGCTTTGTGCTAGGTGAGTTGAAACGCTACGAAGATGCGGTTGCTTCTTTTAACAAGGCGATTCAATTTCAGCCTGATCATGCTAATGCTTGGTTTGAGCAAGGCGTTGCGCTAGGTGAGTTGAAGCGCTACGAAGATGCGGTTGCTTCTTTTAACAAGGCGATTCAATTTCAGCCTGATTTAGCTAATGCTTGGTATGGCAGAGGTACAGCGCTAGGTGAGTTGAAACGTTATGAAGATGCGCTTGCTTCTTTTGACAAAGCTATTCAAATTAAGCCGGACTATGCTGTAGCTTGGTATAACCGAGGCATTGTGCTAGGTGAGTTGAAACGTTATGAAGATGCGCTTGCTTCTTATGACAAAGCTATTCAAATTAAGCCTGAGGATGCTAGTGCTTGGTATAACCGAGGCATTGTACTAGGTGAGTTGAAACGCTACGAAGATGCCCTTGCTTCTTATGACAAGGTTATTCAATTTCAGCCTGATTTAGCTAATGCTTGGTATGGCAGAGGCGTTGCGCTAGGTGAATTGAAACGCTACGAAGATGCCCTTGCCTCTTTTGACAAAACAATTCAATTCCAGCCTGATCATGCTAATGCTTGGACTAGCCGAGGTATTACCCTACATTTGCAGGGACGAAATAAAGAAGCACTTGAGTCTGTGGAGAAGGCGCTGCAAATTAATCCCAACCTTCAACAAGCCCAGGAATTAAGAAAAACTATTCTACAACAGTTAGGGCGCTCAAGACAGGCATGAATTCATTGTTATTAGCTGAACTAATACTAAATCGTGACTCACGCACCCTACTTGATATTTCTTACCAAGCGAGTGCTAATCCATCGGCACGGGGTTCTGATGCGGCGATCAAGATATTATTTTTTCGTAAAATGATCTGGCCGCGACCAAATAAACCTGATTCTGAATTCACTTGAATATTGTGACCATGTTCACTTAATTCTTTTGCTAATTGAACACCGGCAGTCGGTTCTAAAAATACGTGATTATCCTTGACAAAATGCCAGCGTGGAGCATCAAGGGCGGCTTGCGGATTCATGCCGTAATCGACCAAATTTACGACTGCTTGCAAATGTCCTTGGGGCTGCATTGGCCCTCCCATCACGCCAAATGGGCCTACCGGCACCCCATCTTGGGTGAGAAAACCGGGAATAATTGTATGAAAAGGACGCTTTGCCGGCGCATATTGGTTGGGATGACCGGCTTCTAACGTGAACCCAATTCCCCGGTTATGCAAGGCGATGCCGGTGTCGGGAATCAGGACACCACTGCCAAATCCTGTAAAGTTGGATTGGATAAACGAAACCATCAATTCCCCATCGGCGGCAGCGAGATAAACGGTTCCGCCTTTGGGTAAACCCGGTTCAGCTAAGGGAATAGCGGTTTCTCCAATCAGTTGCCGGCGTTGTGCTGCATAAGTTTTATCTAAAAGTCGATCCACCGGCATCTCCATAAATCTGGGATCGGCGGTGTAGCGGTGAACATCGGCAAAGGCAAGTTTCATCGCCTCGATCTGCCGGTGGTAGCTTTCAGCCGACTCGCGGGGATATTTCCCTAAGTCAAAACCTTCTAAAATATTTAGTGCAATTAATGTGGCTAATCCTTGGGTGTTTGGTGGCATTTCCCAAACGCTCAAACCGCGATAGTCTGTTGAAATTGGCGTTACCCAATCAGCTTGATGGGCGGCGAGGTCAGCTAAGGTTAGAAAACCGCCGGTTTCAGCGGCAAAATTAGCCATTTCCTCAGCCAGCCGGCCTGTATAAAAACTTTCACCGCCGGTGGTTGCGATCTCGCGTAAGGTTGCAGCATGGGCAGGACTGGCCCAAATTTCCCCGGCTGCCGGTGCGCGGTTATTGTTAAAAAATACTGCTTTAAACGCCTGAAACTCTGGGCCGGTTTGAGATAAATAACTTGCTTCTGCACGTTTCCAAGCCAGGGATGTCACCGGCGAGACGGGAAAGCCTTCCTCTGCGTAGCGAATTGCCGGCGCAAATAATTGCTCAAATGGCAGCCGGCCCCAACGTTCCCACACCGTACGCCACGCAGAAACCGCACCCGGAACCGTCACCGGCAGCCAGCCATAGGTCGGCATTTTATCTACCCCAGAAAAATATTCCGCTGTCAAGTTCTGGCAGCTTTTGCCGGAACCATTTAAGCCGTGCAACTTGCCATCCCAAACGAGGGCAAAAGCGTCTGAACCGATGCCGTTTGAGGTGGGTTCAACAACGGTTAGCGCGACTGCCATTGCAATTGCAGCATCCACGGCATTTCCCCCCGCCCACAACATTTCCATGCCGGCGAGGGTGGCGAGGGGTTGGCTGGTTGCCACTGCACCCCGTTTTCCCAGGATGACTTGCCGGGTTGAGGAGTAGGGATTTTCTGTAAGATTTGCGCGATTCATGGCCTCGGTTGCCGGTTTGTAGATGTTTGCACTCTACAACACTTCTGATGTGGGTGGGTACGGTTTTAGTTTTGTGGGGAGGGTTCCTTAGCTCAACCCAACCTGTGAAGACTCATTAACCCATAAAATCCGCAGTGAGTAAAAAATTTGTTAGGTGAAGTGCATAAATTTAGATTCTACTTCCCAATACAAATAGAGAACAATCCGTTAATACCAATCAACTTAGGAGAATTGACTCGTGAAAAATCTTCTTTCCGTTGGCGCAGTTATTTTATTGGGTGTAGTAGGAAGCACTTGTCCCGCTTTCGCTTGGGAGCCGCATGAGCATCCCTTCGATCCAGCATCGGATGTTTGGCTTCATGATCTCGGTCAAGATGGTGCGAATCAATATTGTCGTGGTCGTTACAACGACTTGCTAAAGACCGGAGATTTACCCCCATCTGCACGAGGCGCAAACCACGTTTGGGCACATCTGGATGCCAATAAGTGCGTTTATAACAAGTAGAGAAGCTAAGTTGGTAGGCTGAAAAATTTTTACCTAGCTTACCCAAACTAATAGATCTGTCTTGGAATTCTACTTTTAAGACAGATCAACAATAACCCCTATGTTTTAAGTTTTGCAACTATCAATGGGTATCCTTCTAAATTTGAGTTGCTTTTGATGATCGCTACTGCCAGCTCACAAGCTCAATTGAGTAAACTCTCCTTATTCAACAATGTATTCATCAAAGCAAACTCTAAAATTGCTGCCCAACCATATCCTAACGGGGAAGGATATCATCAAGGCGAAGTTGCAAGCTTTTTAACAAAGGCGAAATAATCGGTTGGCTCAGGCGAAATTGTTGCTGGGTGTAATCTTCGTCAATTAGTTGACAAACCGTGACAGTTGGTTGTTTGGGTTTACCAATAAAAGCCACACCCCCCAAGCCGCGATAATCAACAATCCAATACTCAGAAATGCCTAAAAGGGCATATTCTTCAACTTTTCGCGCGTAATCTGTTTCCCAGTTGGTACTAACAACTTCCACCACCAATTTAATTGAGCGTCCTAGCGTAATTACAGGTTCTCTTTCCCATAAAGGTTCGCTACCGAGAACGGTTTCATCTAACACCACAATATCAGGCCGGCGGGCAGTTGCTGCCTCTGCAAAGGGACGGATTAAACAAGTGCGTGGAATGAACCAGGGGAGTTTTTCTGTAGCAATGGCAATGCCGATTTGAGTTGCTAGTTTACCACTGACGGTTTCGTGGGGTCCCGTAGGTTCCATATCAACTAATTCTCCGTCAGCGAGTTCGTAGCGGGGGTTATCACTATATTGAGCAATAAATGTTTCAAAGGTTAGAAGTTTTTGCGAAGTATAAGTCATGGGCAGTTGCTAAAATTAATAAAGAACCCGCTAACGAATTTTCCGATAACTCAAAACGTGCCTTAATTTCTGCCATTATACTGGGATTTAGTAGCAAGCACTAGAAACGCTTTAAGGTTCACCGGCACGATTTCTTTCTGTGAAGTTGAGTTAAGCTGAAGCGAGCAGCATGATCTATAAAATTTAGGGTTCAGTTACCACAAACAACTGAACCCTGATAGTTAATACGAGGATAGAAGGTAATGTAGGTGCGATTTAATCTGATTTTTTAGTAGATGCCGGCTGAAAATGAGTTTTTGAAGAGATTTTCAAAACCAAAAGGGGATGATTTTTTATTCTTCTATTTGGAAAGGATGCTCACCCACTCCCAATTGCTGTTTACTGCTTTCTAGTTGTTGCCAAAGCTTTTCAATATCTGTGTAAGCTTCTTCTACAGAGAGTTTTCCCCCAGTCGTTAAGCAGCTGATGATGCTGACGCGCTGAGCGAATTCTTGCAAGTTTGCATTAAAAACTAAATTTTCCGGTTTGACTTCGCCATAATAGCGACTGCGGGCGTACAGAAAACTAGAATTAACTGCCATCTTTGTTCCCCCCAGTTCGATCAATTTATTGCTTATCCTTTTAATATCTCACTAAATAATTATAAAAAGGGTGATGGTGATCGGTGTGAGGTTGTGACAACTTTTAGCCAATCAGGTGATGCCGGCACACATCAAATGTGATAAAGATTTTTCCTTTTAGTGATGTCGATCATAATCAGTAAGTTTACTGAAATAAGGTTGCGAGTTGTTCTAGCTCACAAATAGTCGGCACTTTATAACACAGCAGTTTTTCTAACCTCTATTTTTAATAAGCATTGCGTGAATCAGTTGATCGGCAGTTTCATCAGAAACCCCTAAAACGTGCTGAAGATCGGCTAAAAACTTTTCTTCTTTTTTATGTAAAACGCCATCTGACAAAACTAAATCAACAGAGACAGCAAAGGCTGTCGCTTGAAGTTCAGGAGAAAGAAATTCCTTAGCCGAGTTAACAAATGCCTCAGTTCCATGCTGTTTTAGAAATTGAAGCAGATTATCAAGGACGCTTTTAATTTGAAGTTCTGAATAGCCTTCAAAAAGTTTCATGCGCGATAGCACAAGAAAAATCGTTCGGGTTTCTGTATTAGTAAAGTAACCATCTGAAGCAATTGCCGCTAATGCAATTGCCGCAAAGGCTTCGGCACGGCTCAGCGAATTAAATATTAACGGCTTCTTCGGTTCGCCTTGAGAAAGTAAGTTTTCGTCACTTTGCTGTTGCTCTGACATTTTCAAAGATATCCTAAACAAACTTGAGTTCTGACTCCGAGAAGAGTCGCTCATCTCATATCAACTCACAATTCGCTAGCTAAACACAAAAAATAAAGATTATTTTAATATTATAAATCAAAAGAATACAAACATCTATAAAGGTAACGATTTATTAGTGTAATTTCTGAAGCTGAAGTAAGCCAATGCCCATATTAATCCCATTTCCCAAGATTGTCTGAGTCCAGTGTTCTCAGTGATAGATGAGGACGGAATTGGGGCAATCTAAAGCAGGTGAGGTGAAAATCTTTGTCAGCAAAGCAATAAAAAGCGTTTGTATGTAAAGTTACGATGAATCAGCTCGACTCTCTCTTATTATGTGGTAGATCAGTATTATCACGAGTGCTAGAGGTTTGTTCGTTTCTTTAAAGAGTTGTTAAGTCGCAAAAAGCATGACTTAAGCCGTTGCGTTCACTCAAACTCAGTGGGGTGCCTTCCTTACCTCGGTCGGAAAGATGCAAGTATGCCTAAAAAACAACCTATGCCCTGGTCTCGATATATCCCTGCAGGGTTGACACTCTGTGTGGGGGTGGGACTGTCTGTCCTTGCGTGCATCGTCGTCGCGAGATGGGAAGACAAACGTCGCGAATATGAATTTAACCGTTATGCAGATGGAGTTGCCGCCGCGCTACAGCAGCACTTCAAGGAGGATCTGCAAATTATCCCAAACCTGAGCGACTTCTTTGCCGCGTCTGACAAAATTGAACCGTCTGCTTTTAAGCAGTTCGTTCAGCGCCCTGTGTCTAGCAAAACAAGCATCCAATTTTTAGCATGGGTGCCAAAAGTTACTGACACGCAGCGGGAAACTTACGAAGCAGGAACTCAAACCGGCACGCTTTCTAATTTCCAAATTGTAGAACGAAACACGAACGGTGAAATTGTTCTAGCTCAGCAACGCCCAGAATATTACCCCGTATATTATCTCGAACCGCTCAAAGGCAACGAGAGGGCATTGGGGTTTGATTTAGCAAGTCAGCCGGCTTACCGAACGGCACTAGAAAGGGCGCGAGATACCGGCAAAATGGTCGTCACCGGCAAAGTTGAGTTACAGCCGGCACAAGACGCTCAACTTAGCCTCATGGTCATTCAACCCATTTACAATAATCAAGATAATTTTTCCAATTACAGTCCTGAATCTTTACAAGGGTTTGTAGTAGGAGTGTTTCGAGTTGCTGAAATTTTTGAAGCGGCTTTAAAGGGGCGAGGTGTTGGCAATCTCGATCTTTATCTTGCTGATAAAACGGATACAGCCGGCAGTTTGCTCAATAGCAGCGACGCTTTTCCCTTTGCGTCTGGACAAGAAAATCGATTCCTTGCTTTTTACGACTCCAGCACGAAAAAATTGGTGGAATTTCCCGCTGTCAAAAATTTGCTGCAAGTCGATGGAATCAGCAAAACTGCTCGGACGGTGGGAATGCGAACCTTAACGGTTGGGGGCCGGGAATGGTCACTTTACCTGCTTTCTACGCCGGCTTATCGAGAAATTCAAACAAAACATTGGCGGTCTTGGGCAGTCCTCATTATTGGGTTACTTTGGACTCATATTCCGGTTACTTATTTGCTCACTTCTTTGAGCCGGCAGAGACAGATTGAACAGCTCGCACAAGAACGAACTCGCCAAGCCGAACAGTTGCAAAAAGCGCTCCATCAACTATCAAAAGAGCAGGAAAAGTCAGAGCGTCTGCTACTCAATATCCTACCCCAACCAATCGCAGAACGCCTGAAACAAGAGCAAACAATTATTGCCGATAGCTTTGCAGAAGTTACCGTTTTGTTTGCCGATATTGTTGGTTTTACCCAACTAGCATCGCGAATCTCGGCAACAGAACTGGTACAACTGCTCAACGAAATATTTTCCGCCTTTGACAAACTGGCAGTCTGGCATGGATTGGAGAAAATAAAGACGATTGGAGACGCTTACATGGTTGTCGGTGGCCTCCCGATGCACCGACCTGATCACGCACAAGCGATTGCAGAAATGGCTCTGGATATGCAGCTAGCCATCCTTAAATTTAATGCCGAGCATAGAGAAGCGTTCACGATTCGCATTGGAATTCACACCGGGCCGGTGGTTGCCGGTGTGATTGGCACGAACAAGTTTATTTATGATTTGTGGGGCGACACGGTTAATATTGCGAACCGCATGGAATCTCATGGCATCCCTGGTTGTATTCAGATCAGTGCTGCGACTTATGAGCGATTGCAGCATCTTTATCAGTTTGAGATGCGGGGTTATATTCCGATTAAAGGCAAAGGAGAAATGCTGACTTATCTATTGGCCGGCAGACAACCCGATGAATTATCAGATTATGCTTTAAAACTTTCTGCCCAGCACAGATGCCGAGCTTTGGAAACAAGTCAAGCGGACGTAGGACAGAATGCTTCGGTGTCACCTTCGACTGGATGAACAAGCGCAGAATTTTGGCTCGCCGTCAAATGTAGCGATGTGTCGGTTGCCGGTTTTTATTGCGGTTGTAACCTTCTCGGTTATCAAGCCAGTCATCAACTCAACGGGATTGAGAAGCAGCCACACCGTCTACTAAAAAGTGAAGAAATTTTTTCTGCTCGTCTTTGACTCCGAGAAAATACTTAAAATTTTTAACCGTTCAAGTTTTTTAGCTACTTGTGAAAGTTCAGCGCACTTACTGTATAATGTTCAAAACTTATTAAAATTTAACTTTTCCCCGTATAAAAGCATACAAAACATTCAAGCTCTCTAAATAATAGTTTTTATAAAGCGACGAAAAAATGCGTTGCTATTATAGGTTTAATCATCTAACTTGTCCTCAAAGAGGTTTAAAATTTTAGAAACTCTTACAAGTAGTCTGGAGAGACTTAAGCAATTCTCAGTCCGCTCGGACAGATGAGAGTCTTTATCATGCTTTCACAATCAAAATTTACTTGAGACTTGCCGTGAATCGAGCTGTAGACAGCCTTTATCATGAAATTAATATGGCCAGGGAAATAAATGCAGCCGTCGTTAATGTAAGTGGGCGACAGCGGATGCTATCGCAGCGAATCGCTTTCTTCTGCTTGAAACTGGTTTGCGCTGAGAATCCACTGGAACGAGAAAACCTGCGTGGGGCGCTGGTGGATGCCATTGAACTGATGGAAAAGTCTCACAACGGGCTGATCGGCGGCGATGAAAGCATGAATTTACCGGGACGCCTCTCAAAGACTGTCAACGCGATGTATTTTGAGGCACCGCTGTATTTAGACAAGCAGGTGCGTCAGTATATTGAGCAAGTAAGGGCGCTGATTTCGCTTGCCGATGTTGAACTGAAGGCCGAGAATTCTCATCTGAGCTATATTATGAGTGCCGCATCCTCGGAATTGCTCGCGGCGTTGGATGCAGTGGTGAGTCAGTATCAGAAGGAAAGTGAGGCTGAACAACTAGCACTTGATAGGAAGCTGGTTGAACTTTACAAACAAAGTTGTACGGCGACTGCTGCCGCCCAAGCTCAAGCTCAGCAGTTGCAGCAAACTCTGCACTATTTGCAACAAGCTCAAGCCCATCTGGTGCACAGTGAAAAAATGTCTAGCCTTGGTCAGCTTTTGGCGGGTGTGGCACACGAAATTAATAATCCCGTGACGTTTATCTATTGCAACTTAAGCCACGCTCATAACTACGTTCAAGATGTGCTTGAGTTGCTGAATCTTTACCGGCAGCGTTACCCACAGCCGGCTGCTGAAATTGAAGACTTGAGTGATTGTATTGAACTTGAGTTTCTGCTAGAAGACTTGCCGAAGGTCATGTCTTCAATGAAAATGGGGGCTGAGCGGATTCGTCAAATTGTTTTATCTTTGCGGAATTTCTCGCGACTGGATGAAGCAGAAATTACCGTGGTTGATATTCACGAGGGCATTGAGAATACGTTATTAATTTTGCAAAATCGTTTGAAGGCTCAGCCTGATTGTGCCGGCATTAAAGTGGTAAAAGAGTTTGGAAATTTGCCGCCGGTGGAGTGTTATGCCAGCCAGCTTAATCAAGTATTTATGAATATTTTGGCGAATGCACTGGATGCGCTCAATAGCTACAACGCACAGCGCTGTGAACAAGAGGTGCAGGACAATCCTAGCTGCATTACGATCCGCACGGAAGTCTCGCACCCAGATTATGTGAGGGTGCGGATTGCCGATAATGGCCCTGGAATGACAAAAGATGTAATGACACAATTATTTGAGCCGTTTTTTACGACGAAGCCGGTGGGGCAGGGCACGGGTTTGGGTTTGTCGATTAGCTATCAAATTGTGGTAGACAAGCATGGGGGAAGGCTTGAGTGCGCGTCCCTGCCAGGAGAAGGGGCAGAGTTTGTCATTGAGCTGCCGGTGTGCCAAAGCCGGCAGGCAGTTGGCGATTTAAATTCAATGGTTGCACATCAAGAGCCGGTGGCTGCAAAAGAGCGAGTTTAAAGCGAGATCGCTTAACATCCGTTTAGATTAAATGCCGGTTGTACAAGAGGGTAAAATTATTCTTGCCTTTAAGGAGGAGCAAAAATGTTGACTACTACTTGTTGAATTTATTTTTACAACATTTTGGTTCTAATACTTTATATTCTGGAGAAAAGAAGCCTTAATTTATCCATTAAATTTTAAATTATTCCTGGACTTAATATGCATCCTATTTGCGCGAGCAGTCAGCAGTTTTGTATGATATCCATAAATGGGTGATGTAGGAAATATGTCTTTCGGATGAGCCAGTCGCTAACCTTCTCCGGAATATAATAAACAAAAGTGTGAGTTAACTTAATCAAGTTATCAAAAGGCTCGCAACTTTCAGATCGAGCCTGGGACACAAAGTAATTGAAGATGGAGTAGAGCATCATTTTGATGAAAATAAGTGGATCACCTTGAAAAAAGGCCGGCTGGGAACGTAAGAGCCACGCTTATAAAAATGGTTGTCTTGATCAGCCGTCAAAATTATATGAGCCTTCCGTAAATATTGGGTGTTCTACATTTCACTAAAAGCTTATAGTTTTTTGTATTTGATAGAGAAGACAACAAGCCGGCGTTTCTCCCAAAACCAGACGCTCTCAAAGCATCTAGGTATGAGCTTCTAGCACTTTTAGTGACTCTGATTGTGGGCACTGATATCCTAAAAGATAAAGCGTACCTGCACTTTCGTGTTTCCAGTGCAAGGCTTACTTTGAGGGAAAAGGAACTGGCGAGGGAACTTAGCGGGAGATATCGGAAGTCTGTTGAGATTAGGCAGAGAAAGTGTAAGAGAAGGGGGCCGATTGTGACAAGTTTTTTATCAACTTTTCAGCCGACAACAAGTGCAGCATTTCCAGGGGTGACACTCCCGCCGCAGCTATTTGTAGAACTGTTTCCATTTCACTTAGTCTTTAACCGGCATGGCTCAATTGTGCAAGTGGGAGAAGTCCTGCAACGTATGTATGCCGGTTTGGCAGCCGATAGCCCCATTAACCAGCATTTTAAACTTAATTCTCCTGTAATCGCCATAGAATTTGAAGCGATTCGAGAGCAATCTGGCTGCGTGTTTGTTTTGGAATCCAAGCAAAACGGGATACAGTTTAAAGGCTCGATGGTTTATGTTGAGGAGCAAGACGCTATCTACTTTTTGGGGTTTCCTTGGCTCACTGATCTAGACGCGCTTGATCGGCTGGGATTAACCTTCAAGGACTTTGCCATTCACGCGCCTATGGCTGATTTTTTGTTGTTGGTGGAAGCACATAAAAATGCTTTATTAGAAGCCACACACTTAACAAAAGAGCTGACTGAGCAGCGGGTAAAACTACATGAAACCCTACAGCAAGCCAAACTTGCCACCGCAGAATTAAAAGCAATTTTTGAAACTTCTCCAGATTTATACTTCCGATTGCGAACCGACGGCACGATTCAAGAATATTATGCCGGTAAAATATCAAAATTGTACGCACCGCCTGAAGCATTCATTGGCAAAACACTTCAAGATGTTGTGCCGGCTAATGTGGCGCAGCTCTGTTATGAGGCGCTGACGCAAGTTATTAATACAAATGCTTTAGTAACGATTGAATATTCATTATTCATTCAAAATACAGAAAAGTTTTATGAAGCCAGATTTTTCCCATTTTGGGAACAGCAAGTTATTGTTATTATTCGCGATATTAGCGACCGGAAGCAAGCTGAGGAAGCGAACGTTCTCCTAGCAACTGCCGTCAAGCACGCGGCTGATATTATTGAAATTACTGATGCTGAAGCGAGGCTGCAATATGTAAATTCAGCCTTTGAGCAAGTTACGGGATATAGCAGTGCTGAAGTGCTGGGAAAAACTGCTGATAGCTTGCTGCACACGACTGAGGATGAGGAAGCATTTAATCAAAGTATTTGGAAGACGATTTCTAGCGGGCAAATTTGGAATGGGTGTTTACTCGGAAGGCGGAAAGATGGGGCAATTTACCCTCAAGAGACAACGATCTCTCCCGTCTACAGTGGAGCCGGTACAATTGCCAACTATGTGATCCTCAAGCGAGATATTACTGAAAGCAAGCGCACAGAAAAAGAACTTGAACAATCGCTTTCACTGCTACGCGCAACCTTAGAAGCGACTGCTGATGGAATTATTGTGAGTGAGAGCGGAAAAATAATCGCTTTCAATCAAAAATTTGTAGATATGTGGGGCATTCCTGAGTCTGTAATTGAGTCAAGAGAGCTGAAACAAGTGCTGGCTTTTGTACTAGAGCTACTCAAAGAGCCGGCAGAATTTCTATGCAAAACAATGAATTTGTTTGCTCAACCGGACGCACAATGCTACGAGATGTACGAATTAAAAGATGGAAGAGTCTTCGAGCGCTATTCTCAGCCTCAGTGGATCGGCGGAAAAATCACAGGCAGAGTGTGCAGTTTTCGAGATATTACTGAGCGAAAACAGGCAGAGGAAACCATTCGCTATCAGGCTTTACACGACATTTTAACGGGTTTGCCAAACCGGACATTGTTTAACGAGCGACTTGCCGAATCGCTGACGAATGCCGCCGAAAATCAAAGTTCACTCGCTGTCATGTTTATAGATTTAGATCGCTTCAAAACGATTAATGATACCCTCGGCCATGCTGTTGGTGATAGGTTGTTACAAGGTGTTGCTAAACGGCTAAAAAGTTGTTTGCGAGAGGGGGATATTGTTGCCCGCTGGGGAGGGGATGAGTTTACTTTGCTCTTGTCCCACATCACTTGTAAAAATGATGCGGCTAAGATTGCTCAACGAATTTTAGATACCTTCAAAGTTGGGTTTGATTTAGAAACTCATCACCTTCATATCAGCAGCAGTATAGGAATTGCGCTTTATCCCTTTGGGGGCGAAGATGCGGAAGCACTGATTAAAAATGCAGATGCAGCCCTATATCGCACTAAAGAAGAAGGCCGTAATAACTATCATTTTTATACGCAGACGATGAATTCTAAAGCTTCTGAATTATTAGCATTGGAAAATAGTCTGCACCATGCTTTGGAACGGGAAGAATTGGTGCTTTACTACCAGCCTCAAGTCAATGTAACTACTGGGGAAGTCACCCAGATGGAAGCCCTTGTGCGTTGGCTGCACCCCCAGTTGGGGCTAATTTTGCCTGAAACATTTATTCCGCTTGCCGAAGAAAATGGGCTGATTGTACCGATTGGTGAATGGATATTGCGGACTGCCTGCACTCAAAATAAAGCTTGGCAGGATGCCGGTTTGTCACGGATAGGCGTGGCGGTAAATCTGTCTGCCCGACAGTTTCAGCAGCCAAATTCAGTCGAAAAAGTGGCACAAATTTTGCACGAAACCGGATTACCGGCAAGTTGCTTGGAGTTGGAAATTACTGAAACGACCGTGATGCAAAATGCCGACTTAACCAGTGGGATATTACGCAAGCTTCACAGTATGGGAGTTCGCCTTTCTCTAGACGGTTTTGGGTCGGGGTATTCTTCACTAAGTTATCTGAAAAATTTTCCATTTAATACCCTCAAAATTGCTCGCTCTTTTCTTGATAGTTTGGCTCCAGAATCAAAAGATGCAGCCATTATTAGAGCAATTATTGCTTTAGGAAAAGGATTAAATATTCGAGTGGTTGCAGAAGGTGTTGAAACTTCAGAACAAAAAGATTTACTAAATTCACTAGACTGTGAAGAAATGCAAGGAGATTTATTCAGTCAACCTTTACCGGCTGAGGAAGCGACTCAACAACTGATGAGAGCCGGTTTAAGTAAAGCATTTGATTGTTCCGTCGTTTAGATAAACTTAAGCCGGTGGCATTTCAAACAGCCGCTTTAACCATTCAACGAATGTGAGTGCAATTTCTTTATCGTAATTCAGTACCCGCGCAGTAATTGCTTGCCCCATTGGCATTCCCGGTTTCTTCTGCCAAGCCAGCCAAGTGTGAATCAATGCTTTAGGATGGTGAACCGATTTATAGCGATTAATCTTGGCTTGTTCAATTTCTTGCATAATAGCTTCTGCTTTTGGACGCAAAACATCATCAGCTGGGATGAGATGAGCGATAAAATCTTCTAACATTCCGGGGAGTTGATTATCAGGCATTAACCAGACTCCCACGCGAGGCAAAAAGGGATCAGGCGATGGGCAAACCCAACCTTCTGCCGGGGGAGTTCTAGGAATATTTTTATAGCCGGCTTTTTTTAACCGATCTCCCACAGCTTGCCATCTCGCAGCCAAGTCTTGATCGGCATCAACGACAATTCCTAATATTCGTATATGTTCTTGCTTTAAGCTCTCTTGCAAATTCTTTAAAAGCGCTTCGACTCCGTTCGGACCCTGTTCGTTCGGCGCTTCCTTCGTATCCTCTTCGTTCGGCACTTTCACAGAAAATGCATCCTTTGACATATGTTTGTTACGCAAAGCCGTAATAACGTGTTTATCATCTGATCCTTCAACTAATAACTGGTTTGGTTGTGGTTCTGGCATCAACGTACCTCAATATTTTGACGCACAGCAATCGATAAGTCATCAGGAGTGTATTCAACAGCACGAATATCCTCACCACGTCGGCTTAAGCGAAATAATTTCCCGACGGAGGGATCTTCTGAATCAGCTAATGCTTCTTGAAAAGCAATGATACAATCGCAACTATGGGTTGTTGCAAAGATTTGAACATTTAATTGCTTAGCTGTTTCAAAAAGTAAGCGCCACATATCAGTTTGAGTCCTATAGTACAAGCCGGTGTCTATTTCATCTACCAGTAAGAAACCATTTTCAACAGTTACAGATGCCATTGCTAGATTGAGAATTCGGCGCATTCCCTCACCCATGCTGCCTAGAGGAATTGGGTGATCTTGTCCGTGAAGCTTGAGCAGAATGCCGGTGTTAGAAGTTTGCCGGCTCGTAAAACTGATGCGGTTCACATTTGGCTCAAGAATTTGCAACGCGGCTACCACACTTTCTTCTTTTGGAGTCAGTGTAATTTTATCCCACAGTTCAGATAGTTGCACAAAACTTAGATTGCTCGTTGTGAGAAATAAACTTTGCTTTCTGGTTGTAATATCGGCAGCGATCTTAGTTAGATTACCCAATCGAGAGATGGGGTGCTGTCCAAATGTTCCATCACTGCGGACAGGAATCTTTATTTTAATAGGATGCCCGTATGTCAAGACAAGCTCAAAAGCTAATAAATTTGATTCAAATTCTTCAGAATCCGGCACAGATAACTGTTCAATTGCCTGCTCAATCTGGATTTTAAATGAAATTTTAGCATCCTTTACAGATTTTATATTAATGAATTGTTTTTCTTTAAGATTATGCCCGTAAAATATGTGTAAAACTTGATAGGTTTGACGCAGTTTAGTGCCTTCTTGTGACGACAGTGAATGCCGATCAAGAGTCGTCTCCCCACGATGGCTTAGAATCTCAAACAAACTTTGGATATTATTCTGATTAACTAACAAATAAACAGCTTCCAGCAAACTGGTTTTACCGGCATTGTTTGGCCCGACGATCAAATTGACACGGGCTAAATCATCAACGTGAAAATCTTTAAAGCAACGATAGTTTTGAATCGTCAGATCGCGTAACATAATTTTCCCTGGTAAAAGTTAGTGGTTATCTCTTATCTTAACAGCCGGCTTTCGATTCAATCACCCCTTCAGCTTGGTGAACCAGTGCCCTCAAATCTTCTAGCATTTCTTGGCTTGCAGATTGCCATAAAGAACGCTGATTTGCCTCCAGTAACCGTTCTGCCATATCGCGCAATGCCCAAGGATTTTTCTGTTCAATAAACTCCCGTACAGCCGGCTCCAATAAATACGCCCTCGCCACCCCTTCATACATAAAATCTTCCACACAACGCGCTGTGGCATCATAAGCAAATAAATAATCCACCGTTGCCGCCATTTCAAAAGCTCCTTTATATCCGTGACGCATCACACCGGCAATCCATTTAGGATTCACAACTCGCGAACGATACACCCGTGCAATTTCCTCCTGTAAGCGGCGAACTTTGGGGGCTTCCGGCCTGGAATTATCCCCAAAATAAGTATCAGGATTCTTGCCACTTGCAGCCCGTACAGCCGCCGTTAAACCGCCTTGAAATTGATAGTAATCATCAGAATCCAGTAAATCGTGTTCACGGTTATCTTGATTATGCAAGACAATTTGCATTCCCTTCAAACGCTGCTCAAATGCTTCTGGTGCGGAAATTTCGCCTTTTTTTGAAGATTGTATATTTTCCCCTTGAGGCAAATCTGAGATGCCCGTGTAAGCGTAACTACTCCAGTTAATATAAGCGCGGGCTAAATCTGCGTCGTCTGTCCAATTTTGTGCCTCAATTAAACCTTGTAAGCCGGCACCATACGCACCCGGTTTAGAACCAAAAATGCGATAGCGTGACCGGCTTTGTGCTTGCTGCAATGTTAAACCGGCACTTTCCCACAATTGAGTTTCCTGTTTCACTTGCGCGGCTAAAGGATTTTGCTGTGCCGGCTCATTTAAAGCTGCAACCGCATTGACTGCACAATCAAATAAATCAATTAAATTGGGAAACGCATCGCGGAAAAAACCAGAAATTCGCAACGTTACATCCACACGAGGCCGGCCTAATATTGACACCGGCAGAATTTCAAAATCCACCACTCGCCGCGATGGGCCATCCCAAACCGGACGCACACCCAACAAAGCCAACGCCTCTGCAATATCATCGCCGCCGGTTCGCATCGTGGACGTTCCCCACACCGATAACCCCAATGTTTTGGGATATTCACCGTTTTCTTGAGTGTAGCGTTCAATCAGCGCCTCAGCAGCTTTGCGCCCCACATCCCAGGCTGTTTCTGTGGGGATAGCGCGGATATCTACTGAGTAAAAATTGCGACCTGTGGGCAAGACTTCGGGACGCCCCCGCGTGGGTGCGCCGGATGGGCCACTAGGGACATAGTGCCCATTTAATCCTGTTAGTAATTGGGTAATTTCTTGGGTGGTTTGTTGGAGTGCCGGCAGCAAATAATCACATATCCAATCGAGTTCTTTTTGAGTATGGGATTGGGGATATATTAGGCCGGCATTCGTAGATTTTAAACTTATTGGGGTTTTCTGATTAATAACTTTTTCAACTAATTCTGCTGCTTGATGTTCTAGTTTTTCTATAACATCACCGGCATTGAGTAATTTTGTGTAACCGGCATCTGGCCGGCTCTCGTTTAAAGGCCGGGTGGAATCAATCGTTTGGGTTGGATCTGCGGTGAGAGGGTCGAAATCCCAGCCTAAATCTTCAGCTAATGCGCGGGTTAATCCCAAACGACCGGCACCCGGATGACGGGCAATTGCGACAATTAAATCTCGTAATTGCCGGCCTTGTGGAGGCTGCCCAAAAATATGCAATCCATCTCGAATTTGGGCTTCTTTGATTTCGCACAAATAACCATCTATTCGTGTTTGAATCTGAGCGTTTAAATTTTTGATATCGTCTTTTTCTAGTCCTAAATCGGTTTGCAAGTTTTCTCGCACAATTAGCTGAGTAATGCGCTCTTGTAAAATAGGCAAGCGGGAGGGATCTAAACTTTCTGCTTCGTAATACTCATCGATTAAATTTTCTAGCTGTTGCAAAGGCCCGTAAAGCTCTGCCCGTGTCATTGGCGGTGTTAAATGGTCGATGATGACTGCTTGCGCTCGTCGTTTTGCTTGGGAACCTTCCCCAGGGTCATTGACAATAAAGGGATATAAATGTGGCATTGCACCGAGAGCGATTTCTGGGTAACAACGCTCAGACAAAGCAATGCTTTTACCGGGCAACCACTCTAGATTTCCATGTTTTCCTACATGAACGACTGCATCGGCGTTAAAATGTTTTCGCAGCCAGTGATAAAAAGCTAAATAATCGTGGGTTGGTTCTAAATCGGGAGCATGATAATTTAAACTGGGATCGAGATCATAACCCCGCGCCGGTTGGATTCCTACGAAGATATTCCCAAATTGGATACCGGCAATGGGAAAAGACGGGGTAATTTTTTCTTGGATTTTCCCCCAACGTTCGGTAATTTCTTGCTGCACCGGCTCTGGTAAAGTAGCAAAATATTCTTGATATTCTTCTATCGATAATTCTTGATTGATTGAGCGCAATTCCCGCGCTTCTGAGTCATTTGTTACCCCAGCAGTCAAGCGTTGAATTAACTCATCCCCAGTTGCCGGTATATTCTCTACTTGATACCCAGCCTGTTGCAACGCTTTGAGAATTTCTATACAGCTTGCCAGCGTATCCAAACCAACGCCATTAGCAAGCCGTCCATCTCGCGTCGGGTAGTTTGCCAAAATTAGTGCAATGCGCCGCTGCGCCGGCATTGTTTGCCGCAACCGCACCCAGCCGGCTGCTAAATCTGCAACAAATTCGATGCGATCGCTCACCGGCTGATAAACCACGACATCGGTTTCTAACTGGGGATGCCGGTGTTGCAACGCTTTAAAGGAAACCACGCGGCTGATAATTCGCCCATCCACCTCCGGCAGCGCCACATTCATCGCCATATCTCGCGGCGAAAGTCCTTGAAATCCTGCTTCCCACGCTTCCACCCCGCCACTGCTGAAAATTACCTGCAACACCGGCACGTTTAGGGAGAGAAGGGGAGAGGAAGCGGGGGAGAGTGTGCCGGCAGATTTACCAAAGTCTGGAATTTGACTAATTGCAAAACTTGTCGTGTTAAGTAAAACTTGAATTTCCTCAGCGTCTTTTGGTTGGAAATACTCTAAAACCTCGGCTTGCACATCCGGATCACGCGGGGAAGAAACATACACCGGCACCGGCTGTAATCCTCGCTCAATTAAAGCTTGACAAAGCGCATCCACCGGCGCAGTATTTCCCGCCAAATAATGAGCGCGGTAAAAAAGCAGTCCTACCTTCTTCATTCCTGAAGAGGAGAATCGCGATCCCATCGCTTCCCCACTCCTCTGCTGCCACGCATAAAGCCCAACGCGGGGCACTTCCACAGGTGCCGGCGGATTGTAAGTGCCTCCCAGGCAAACATCAGCGGCAAACTGAAGGGCATTCACGAAATTATCAACGCCACCTTCACAGAAATAGCGCCACAACTGATTAACCGCCTTAAGAGAAATTGTGGAGTGACTGATTAAATCTGGATCGGGCCGGTCGTCGCCAGGAAGTACAATTAAATGAGCTTTGTTACGCGCAATTGTGTCTATTAATACTTCCATTCCATAAGACCAGTAGGCACGTCCGCCTAGCAATCGCACGATAATAATTTGTGCCGATTCTAAAATTTCTTCAGCATAAACATCTATACTTATTTGTTGTTGCAGTTGTAGGAGATTCGCCACACGTAAGGCAGGGAAACCCTTGGGAAGTTTAGAAACAGCAACCGCAAGCGTTTGAATATCCGTATCAGCCGCAGTGAGAAAAACAATTGGTGCCGGTGTTTGAGAAACAAAGGAAATCCCTTCGGATTGAGAATTCCATCCTCCGGGAGATGTGGCGAGACGGTGCATGATGCTAAGCTCCTGTGGCAATGCGAAAGAAAAAGGCAAAAGACGCTTGAGTTTAGTGGTGGAGAGAACTGAGGGGCGATGGATTCAGGCACTCGGTAATGGCTCAAACTCAAGATTGATCACCCGAATACCTCGCCCCCAGCGGCAAAACTGGGATACTGCTTTTTCTTCCAACGTGCTGAACAGCCGCAATCGTCATCAACAATATCTGCCGGCTTCCGATTGAGTTGAAGAAACAAAATAGCAATTTTAAGTCAAATTAGTTAGAAAGACTGGGATCGCAGACTACTATAACAAAGTAAGCGATCCACTAGACGGTCAGAGACTGCGCCAAGGATACCCGAAACGGCGTGGCCAGTTCTAGGCTATGTTGCTGCTAATCATAATAAGGCACTTACCACTGGAAACTCCGAGTGTCGATTAAGAGATGCTAATTGAGTCTCAGGTGAAAAGTTTTGAATCAACTGTCACGCTTTCTGCAAACCAACCGAGATAATGCCTAATTCTCAATTCATCCGTCGAACCTTGCCGCTAGCAATCTTTGAGCAACTGCGCTTTACGCTATTACAGCAAGTTGCTCAAAATCAAGGGGAAACATCTGTCACGATTGCAGAAGATATTCTCGCCTCTGTAGAAATTCCTCAAAGCCAGCGGACAAGACGGTTTGCAGTCGTGGTGTCCCAAAGGTTTAGCGCGTTGCTGACGGCAATCCCCAGCGCCACCACCTCCGCGCTGGGGTGGGAAAATCCTCAAATGACGCTGTATCAAGTCGAGATCAGCTTTGACGAATCGGGGATCGCGGCTTTTTTATCCAATCTGCGGAGTATTCTGCAAAACCACCCCCAGGTACTGAACCTAATCGAACAAGCTGAGGGCATCCTCTGCCCCAATGATGGGAAAATTCAAAGTGAGTTTACGCTGCAATTACTGAACATTCTTGCCCCAGACACCAGCAGCTTTCCTGCCCCGCAGATGGAATACGCTTATTCCGTCTGTCAGCCGGTAGAAGAAGCGTTAAGCCAGCAAATTGAACAGGAACGGCTTTTAAATCAAGTCACGGCTCAAATCCGCCAAAGCTTGGAGTTGCCCGTCATTTTGGCAACGGCGGTTGAGAAGGTACGAAATTGTTTGCAGGTTGATCGGTTAGTGATCTATCAATTTGATAGCTATAACAGTGTGCCGCAAAAGCAGAAAAGCAAAGACGGCGAAGCACACCCCCTCAAAAGCCAAAGCAAAGACTCGCACCGCGTAGAATTAAACATCCCAGACGGCAGCGGTTCGATTGCCTACGAAGCTAGAGCATCCGAGAGTATCTCTTCTGTACTGCACTGGCGTGAGAAAGAGCAGTGTTTTGTGGGGGTACGCCATTTGCGAGATAAATATCGCAAGGGCTTCACTCAGGCAATTGAAGATGTTGAAACAGCTTATGCATTGTCTCCTTGCTTATTAAATTTTCTGCGAGAAGCGCAGGTAAAAGCAAAATTGGTGACAGCGATTGTCGTTGGCGAGGAATTATGGGGCTTACTCATCGCCCAGCAGTGTTTTGAACCGCGCCGGTGGCAAGAAAATGAACAAGATTTTCTCAAACAAATTGCGGAACATTTAGCAATTGCGATTTACCAAGCTCAACTTTATGCTGAGTTGCAACAGCAAAAACAAACCTTAGAAGATCGAGTGAGCGAGCGCACTCAAGCGCTGTATGATGCGCTAATCGCCGCTCAAGCCGCCAGTCGCGCTAAAAGTGAATTTTTGGCGACGATGAGCCATGAGTTGCGGACGCCTCTAACGTGTGTGATTGGGATGTCGGGGACGCTGTTGCGCTGGTCGTTTGGGCAATTAAATCAGAAGCAGCGGAGTTATCTGCAAACGATTCACGACAGTGGGGAGCATTTGCTGAATCTGATTAATGATATTCTCGACCTGTCTCAAGTGGAAGCCGGCAAGACGGTTTTAAATATCAGTGAGTTTTCGCTTTCCCAACTCGCTGAGCATAGCTTGCAACCCGTAAAAGAAAAAGCTGCCGAGAATGGTGTTGAACTCAAAAGTGAGTTAAGACTCGATCCGAGTCAGGATCGCTTTACCGCAGATGAGCGACGCTTAAAACAAATTCTTAACAATCTTTTGAGCAATGCGGTTAAGTTTACGCCTGAAGGGGGAGGAGTGACGCTGCGAATTTGGATCGAGAGCAATGCTGCCTTGTTTCAGGTGCAGGACACCGGCATTGGGATTTCTGAGAATCAGCGCCCTCTACTTTTTCAGAAATTTCAGCAGTTAGATACCTCTTATCAGCGTAAATATGGCGGCACCGGCTTGGGTTTGGCGCTGACTAAACAGTTAGTCGAACTTCACGGCGGCTGGATTGAAGTCGAATCTACCCTTAATGTTGGCTCGACGTTTACCGTATGGCTGCCGGCTCAGCCTTTAAAGGCGGCTCAATCAACCGTTAATCAAGATGGGTTGTCTGTGAATTCTGAAAGCCCGCATGGGCGCATCATTTTGGTTGAAGATGATGAAGACACGGCGACGAGCATCTGCGACACCCTGACAAGGGCGGGATATCAGGTGGTGTGGATGATCGAGGGTTCCACCGCAATTGAACAAATAGAAGTCCTACAGCCCACTACCGTGATTGTTGATATGGAATTGCCCGGTATGGACGGGTATGAAATTATCTATCATTTGCGCCAATCCCCGGCAATGCAACAGTTGAAGGTTTTGGTGATCAAGGAGAAGGCGAGAACGGATAACCAAGAATATTGCCTCGCTGCCGGCGCGGATGATTATTTGGTCAAACCCATACAGCCGGCTCATTTATTGCAAAAAATTGCCGCTTTGACCGCTTCTCAGGCTTGAGCCGCTCTGCTTTCCCCTGAATTATGAGAGAATGTTGTAGAAGTTAATAAATTTTTGTTACATTAGCTTTAAGGTGAAAGGCAATATGGAGATAGTGTCTGCACGGCTAAATCGATTGATCCGCTTCTTACAAGAAGAATTGACCCTGCCGGCCAATGCAATTAAGCTGGCTGTACGAGAGTGTGAGCAAAGCTCAAACGTTCTGCCAATCGTACTTTGGCAGTATGGACTGGTAACGCTAGAACAATTAGAGCGAATCTTTGACTGGTTAGAAACCGCTTAATCTCTTACTGAAGAGGGATTAAAATTAAGAATTAAAAATTAAAGAATAGAAAGGGTGAGTTACATTTTTTTAATTTTTAATTCAGCTTTGAGAGGTTGTTCTGCTAACTGCGATCAGAGCGGGTAAAGCCGCTCATTTTTATGGGCCAGTTAGCCAAAAATATGTTTCCTACCCCTTAAAATTTCGGCAACCACCCCGCCCCAACGATTTCTCAAACTTCAATCAAAGGAACGCTGACATCCATGAGTATCAAAGACAAGCCACAACCCCCTCGCTCTCGCCAGATTGGCAATATTCTATTACTGGTGTCTGGGTTGTTCTTGCTGGCCAACATATTTGTGCCGCAATTTTTTGGCCCCAAAATTCCACAGGTGCCCTACAGCTTATTTATCGATCAGGTAGAAGACGGAGAAGTTGCACGAGTTTCTGTGGGCCAAAACCAAATCCGCTACCAGCTTAAAGCGGAAGGTGACCAACCCCCAGCAGTGTTGGCGACAACGCCGGTACTGGATTTAGAATTACCCAAACGCCTTGAAGAAAAAGGCGTAGAATTTGCCGCCACACCGCCGCCCAAAAATGGCTGGTTCAGCAATATTTTAGGTTGGGTGGTTCCGCCACTGATTTTTGTTGCGATTTGGCAGTTTTTCATCGGTCGCAATGGTGGCCCGCAAGGCGCACTTTCAATTAATAAAAGCAAGGCGAAAGTTTACGTCGAAGGCGAAGCTGCAAAAATTACCTTTGCTGATGTCGCCGGCGTAGAAGAAGCCAAAACTGAATTAGTGGAAATCGTTGAATTCCTGAAAACTCCCCAACGCTTTACCCAAATTGGGGCACGAATTCCCAAGGGTGTGCTGTTGGTTGGCCCTCCTGGGACGGGTAAAACTTTGCTAGCGAAAGCGGTGGCAGGGGAAGCCGGCGTGCCTTTCTTCAGCATCTCTGGATCTGAATTTGTCGAACTGTTTGTCGGTGCCGGCGCGGCGCGTGTACGCGATTTATTTGAGCAGGCGAAAAAGAAAGCGCCCTGCATTGTGTTTATCGATGAACTTGATGCGATTGGTAAATCCCGCAGCAGTTCTGGTATGTACGGCGGCAACGATGAGCGAGAACAAACCTTAAACCAGTTGCTAACAGAAATGGATGGTTTTTCTGCCGGCGATGCAACAGTCATCGTTCTGGCTGCAACCAACCGTCCGGAAACCCTTGACCCTGCGTTGTTACGTCCAGGCCGGTTTGACCGGCAAGTGTTGGTAGATCGTCCAGATTTATCGGGTCGCTTGGAGATCTTAAATATCTATGCCCAAAAAGTGAAATTAGGGCCAGATATCGACCTCAAAGCAATCGCCACTCGCACCCCTGGGTTTGCCGGCGCAGATTTGGCAAATTTGGTCAATGAAGCCGCTTTGCTTGCTGCACGTAATCGCCGCGAAACCGTTGCCCAAGAAGACTTTGCTGAAGCCATTGAGCGCGTTGTTGCCGGTTTAGAGAAGAAAAGCCGCGTCCTCAACGAAAAAGAGAAAAAGATTGTTGCCTATCATGAAGTGGGTCACGCCTTAGTCGGTGCGTTAATGCCAGGTGGCAATAAAGTTGCAAAAATCTCTATTGTGCCGCGTGGGATGGCAGCTTTAGGCTACACATTGCAACTGCCAACTGAAGATCGCTTCTTAATGGATGAAGCAGAATTGCGCGGTCAAATTGCCACACTTTTGGGTGGACGTTCCGCAGAAGAAGTTGTCTTTGGCAGCATCACCACAGGTGCCTCTAATGACTTGCAACGCGCCACTGACTTAGCAGAACGGATGGTGACTGCTTACGGAATGAGCAAGGTTCTTGGCCCTCTGGCTTATGATAAGGGGCAGCAGACGAGCTTCCTAGGGGATGGTGCAATGAACCCCCGCCGCATGGTTAGCGATGAAACCGCAAAAGCCATTGATAGCGAGGTCAAGGAAATTGTAGAAAGTGCCCACGAGCACGCTTTGAATATCTTGAAGAACAACCGGGAGTTACTGGAGAGAATTGCCTCTCAAATTTTAGAGACAGAGGTGATTGAGGGCGAGATTCTGCAAGATTTGTTGAATCAAGTACGTTCTCCTGAATCTGCTGATGGCAAGGTGCCGATTAGCGTTTAAGTTATTCGATTTCTAAGATAGCAGGGCCGGCAATGCCGGCTCTGTTTTTTTTATTTGATAGAAGTTGGGATTTTGGGATTTTTCTCTGCAACTCATCATTCTCATTTTTAGAAGATTAAAAATCTTTCTCAAGGCACATTGGCTTGAGCTAAAGCTTGAATAACATATCAGAGGATACACAAACTTTTGAGCAAAGGAATGAGATAATGATTAACCCGAACCGAGGTTTTCAGTTATTTAGTCGCACCATTGTGACTGGAGTGCTAGCCGGCTTCTTCTGGCTATTCAGCTTGCCGGCTTTCTCAGCGTGGGCAATGCCGAATCTGAATTTTGACAGCAATATTTACTACGCAGATGGGGCGCACACCGCCTTGCAACCCAAGGAGGATTTGACTCAGGGAGACTCTGCGGTTTCTCAAGCAAGGGGTCAACGAATTGATGCGGTTGAAGATTGCAAACAATACCTGAATAAAAGTAATAAAAATAAGGTTGCCAAGCCAGATAAACCCCTGGATAAAATGGGAAATGACCGGCTTGCCGGCGCACTACAAGGAAACAGTGATCAAACAACGGTAGCAGAAGTCGAGTTTAAGCGCTGCATGGAAGAAAAAGGAGTTGCCCCTCAGCCGTAATATCATTCGGGTGCGTGAGTTACGCACCCAACGAACCTTTTTAAGCAAAACTTAGAGAAATCATCAATCTCCTAACCATCACCTTTTAGAAACCTTAATCGACTACCAAACTAAAAATATTTCTAAACCATCTGTGTTTATCTGTGTGCATCTGTGGTTTATAAAAAAATACAGGAAATGCGGTAAACTATAAAAATATTTGCCGCTAATTGTTGCCATGTCTGCTAATTTTGTAAACCCCATAGAATTACTTAACCGAGGACTAATTGTGTCCTGCCAAGCACCGGCAGACTCACCCTTACACGATCCTCAAGTCATTGCAGCAATGGCACAAGCAGCGATCAATCAAGGCGCTGCCGGCATCCGAATTGATACTCCCGCACACGTTAAAGCAGTACGAGAACGTTTAGGTGCCGGCATTCCAATCATCGGATTGTGGAAGCAACAAGTGCCGGGATATGACGTTTATATTACGCCCCTATTTGAACACGCGGCAGCCATTGCAGATGCCGGCGCAGATATTATTGCGATTGACGCAACTTTGAGAAATCGCCCAGAAGCCGTGGGTGAATTAATTTACCGGATTAACCAAGAATTAAACGTGCCGGTGATGGCAGATGTGGATGCAATTGAAGCAGCAATCGCCGCAGCAGATGCCGGCGCAGGAATTGTGGGAACGACACTTTATGGTTACACCGGCATCACTCAAAACCAAACACCCCCAGGATTTAACTTGCTTGCTGAAATCGTAGAAAAGGTGAGAGTGCCGGCAATTTGTGAAGGTGGAATTGCCTCGCCAGAAATGGCAAAACAAGCCCTTGATTTAGGTGCTTATGCCGTCGTTGTTGGCACCGCAATCACCGGCATTGATCTCCAGGTTAAAGCGTATAAATCAGCCTTATTTAACCTAAACTAACCTGATCTGCCGAAACCTGCCGGCACCCGCGCAATTATCTGCGCTATCATCTGCGTTTATCTGCGTTTATCTGCGGTTAAAAAATCAACTCGCTAAAGATTCAGGACTCGTAACCCGTCGCTTCAAAATCACCATATCTGGGCCAATAACCGGACTCCGGGCAACCACAATACTTTGAGAATCCGTAATTTTCAGCCGGCTAAAATCTAAATCCTTCGCCCGTTGTAGCATTTCCTTCGCCAACTTATCTTGACGCCCATTCTTCAGGTTATACCAATCATCACTAACTTTGACCACCAAAAGACTGCCCTGAAAATTCGCTTCTATCGACTGAATTAACCCCTCGGCATATTCAGTAGTAACTTCCGTAACTTGCTGCTGAATCGATGCAATTAAACGCTGTTCTGGTGTTAATTCCGGCGTGGGTTCGGGGACAGGTTCCACCGGCACCGGCGCTGAGGGTGCGCTCAATTCTGGGGGTGTGGGGACGCCTCCGGTGGGAAGTTTGGCAACTTCTGGGGGTTTTTCGGAGAATAGGGCAGATCCCGTCCAAATTACCAGCGCCAGAAGTCCGGCGATTGTGCCGGTTAAACCCCAGTTGGGCAACTTTTGACTCAGGGATGCCGGTAAAAAAGAGCGAATCGTATCCAGCACAACCACCCAGCCATTCCAGAGGCTGAGGAGTACGGGGCGAACTTTATCCAGCACAGAAGGCTGAGGCTGTGCTGGGGGGGGTGCCTCCAGTTTTGCCACCGCCTTTTCTAGCACCCCGATTGTGCCTCGCAGAGTGTTAATACTGAGCGTTTTGAGTAACGATGGCTTCTGGGGTTGCAACCCTTTTGCTGCCGGTGCGTCTGAAGCTTGGGGCGCAGGCGCTTGAGGTTGAGGTTGTGCTGACTCTGGGGGGTTTGGCTGATTTTCGGTCATGTGATCTCCCTTTTTTCAATCCCGTTGAGGGATTCAAGGAACCGCTTTCCCTGTGTTCACCCCTCATTTTATGGGCATTCTAGGATAAAAATCACCTGGGCGCACCGGACAACTGAAGTGGCAGAGTTTACCGGCATCCCCAGAAAACCCTTTTGTGCCGGTTTCTGTCACTAGGCGAATAGAATATATAGCGGTTCTCGATTAGATGAGATATAGACTCACAGCCAAAAGGCTTTGTAATACCAAGCTCTGGGTTACCTCATTCGAGTAAGAGCCGCTATCTAGTTATGCCGCAAGTTCTTAGTGGCGGCAGTGCTTGAAATTGAACAGTCAATGATTCAGCTTTAAACTAATGTTAGATATTTGAATGAAGTGGGAAACCTAAAGTGTAGTTTTAATTCTTAGAGCCAGTATGGAGATTATCTACTTTATCCCATTGCCTGAAATCACTCAATTTGTTGTTGGACAGGTTGGAAGTAGCTGTGCCGAACCTACATTGTGGAAAATTGGAATAATCGTTAGTCTAATTGCTGGTTCAGGAGTGGTTGTTGCGAGTGCGGGTGTTGGGTTTGTAGGCGCTGCTAGTATAATCATACCACTCATTATGACAGGAGCCAGCCTAGAGACTATAGCTGCTACATTAGGGGCCCATATTGCGCTTATAGGTGGTTCTTTAACAGCATTGAACGATTTGATAAACAAGATCCACGGGGTTCTAGGATGCTGACGAATCAATTAATGAGCACTTGAGAAACTGTCATTGGTTTATAGCGGTTCTTACTCGAATGAGGTAACCCAGAGCTTGGTATTACAAAGCCTTTTGGCTGTGAGTCTGTATCTCATCTAATCGGGAACCGCTATAGTGCTTTGTGTTTTAGTTCAGGACAGATCGCCAGTATCCGCCTGCCACACTCTAAGCTTTTACCTTATATTTCAAAAGATCGCGATAGCACACTACCTAAACATTTCAATCCCTGATAGGGATTCACCTAGATTTCAAGGTTACCCCAATGGGTATCAGCGCCACCATCAAAATTTTCAAGTTTCAATCCCTGATAGGGATTCAAGTGGCTTTCAGGCGCTATCACCGGCTCACTTTCCCGGCACGGCAAGCCCACAGAAAGTAAAATCGAATATCTTAGCCGTTTGTCTTATTGTCAAATCTAGCCCACCATGAGCATTACACGCCGTCAGTTTCTAATTTTCAGCAGCCTCACCGGCTTTGGGTTAGCTGCGCTAGGCAAAACCCTTCAGGGACACACTGCCCAAAGTGCGGCTGGCTATGCCATTACTGCCACTGCAGAAGAAGCGGCGACAATCGCCTCTTTACGCCTCAGCCGGCCAATTTTTCGCTTTGTTTCCCTGGCAGACACCGGCACCGGCACTCGCGGACAATATGTTGTTGCTAAGGCGATGACTCGCTACCATCAGCAACACCCCTTTGATTTAGCAATTCTTGCCGGCGACAATATTTACGACACTGGTGAAATTCAAAAAATTGAGGCTGTTTTTGAAAAACCTTATCAGCCCTTGCTTGATGCAGGAGTGAAATTTCAAGCCTGTCTCGGCAATCACGATATTGCCACCGATAATGGCACCCCTCAAGTGAAATATGCCGGTTTCAATATGTCTGGGCGCTACTATACATTTCGCCGCGATTCCATCCAATTTTTTGCGTTAGATACCAATTACAACGCAGATTGGAAAACGCAACTTCCCTGGTTAGAAAAAGAACTTAGCGCCAGCGATGCCCCTTGGAAAATTGTATTTGGTCATCATCCCGTTTATTCTGCCGGCTTACATGGCAGCAGTAAGAAATTAAAGCAAATCTTACGGCCTCTTTTTGAGAAATATAACGTCCGTCTTTACATCAACGGCCATGATCACAATTATGAACGCACCCAAGTTGTTAAAGGCACAACTTATTTAACGTGTGGTGCCGGCGCAGGAACCAGGCCGGTTGGTCATTCTGAAGTAACGGCTCATTCTGTCAGTAAGCTAAGTTTTGCCGCCATTGAT
Organism: Microcoleus sp. FACHB-68; assembly: GCF_014695715.1. Classification (NCBI taxonomy): domain Bacteria; kingdom Bacillati; phylum Cyanobacteriota; class Cyanophyceae; order Oscillatoriales; family Microcoleaceae; genus Microcoleus; species Microcoleus sp. FACHB-68. The sequence continues at coordinate 132,323 of NZ_JACJOT010000015.1, read as the reverse complement.
ATCTATCCCACACACATATTGCTCAGTGGAATAGATAAAAATAATCAAATTTTCGATCAAGGAATTATTTTATTAAACAGCTAAGGGGAATTCAGCACCGGCATCCATTCCGACTAATACCCCATTTCGGGCAGCAAGGGTCGTCACAACTTCGATTAACTCATCTAGATTGACCGGCTTAGGTAGGTGGGCGTGATAACCGGCTGAGAGTGCCTGTTCGCTATCTTCCTCCCTGACATAGCCACTCACCGCAATGGCTGGAATGTTTCCGCCTCGCTCAGCATCAAGACTCCTGATTTTGGATATCAGAGCGTAGCCGTCTTCTTCTGGCAACTTAATATCGCTGATTAAGACATCTGCCTTAAAATATTTCAGTGCTTGTAGTGCTTCACTGGCTGAATTTGCTGCGATCAGTTCTGCTCCCTCGGCTTCAAACAGAAGGGTGAGCAAACATATCGTATCAGGGTCGTCATCAACAACGAGCAACCGCAGACCGTCCAGCGATAGAGATTTATTAAGCATGGATGGAACTCCCATATACGCAAGAGCTTCTCCTAGCAAAGGAATAAACGACCATTGCTACTACAAGATCCGTTAACGCCTATTTCTAGATCCTTTAAGAATAAAATCCCATGCCCGAAGTTGTCAGTGCGCTTTCGGACATAAACGGGAATTTAACCGGAATTTCTTAAGAATTTAACCATGATCAGCATTCAATAGCCGCCCAAACTCCCTGGTGATCACTCGATAACACTCGCAGGCCGTGGCTTCCAAGTTTTCTTGGTTAAGGATGGTAATCTTACCGCGTTTGTAAGAGATAATTCCCGCCTCTTGAAGAGTGCCGGCTGCCACCGTTACACCGGATCGACGTGTGCCTAACATTTGCGAGATATATTCTTGCGTGAGCGGCAACTCGTCCGATTGTAGCCGATTCTGGACTAACAGCAGCCACCGCGCAAGTCGTTCCTCTAGGGTATGAAGCCGGTTACAAGCAGCCGACTGCGACGCCAAACTCAACAGCGCTTGCGCGTATCGCAGCAGCAAAGTTTGCAGCACACCTGCCCGTTCAAATTCACTTTTCAGCACGCTTGCCTTAAGCCGCATCGCAGAGCCGGGAACTTGCACAAGAGCTTGGTTCGTCGTTTTTATGCCTCCCAAAATTACGGGAATACCAACCATTCCTTCCGCTCCAACGATTCCAACTTCGACAGTTGAGCCGTCTTCCATTGTGTAGAGCAAAGAAACCACTCCTTGAACGGGAAAATAGACAAAATCAATGGGCTCGAAAGGTTCGTACAGCACTTGGTGGTTGTTGAGAGCAACTTTTTCCAAGTGAGGAACTAGGCGTTCGTACTCTTGGGCCGGCAGCGCCGCAAGCAGTTGATTTTCCGATCTTCCGGAATCTTTAGATACAGGCATAGCTCTCTTGACCAAGTCCTTATAAAAAAAGTGAGGACATTAGCAACGCAATGCAGAAAACGCTGCCAATGTCAAAAACGATTTGGCAGGAAAAAAAAGACTAAATTTCCTTTTATTCAATCCAATCGTAACAGATTAAGTTTGCATTCCGTCTAACTATTTTATCTAGTTTGTATGTACGATAGCGTACAGATGGAGATAAGCAAACTTAACTGCAAAACTTATTAATTTAGAATTTGCCATTAAAGATTTAAGCCGGCCTAATTGTTGCTGACTGTAGAAAAAATAAACTTTTTAGCGAGTTGTTCGCTAAACGCTCATCGTTGCGTTCGCTTTCCTCGGATTTTCGCCAGTTAGACACTTATTTTAATAAGAAGTCACAAGAACTTCAGCAATCTTTCCGCGCTTACTTCCCTTTGAATTAATCGCCCTTGCAGCTGATATCGTGTGAATATGGAAATCTTTATACAGTTCTCGAATAAACAAACAATCTGAATTAGACAGCATCACCTTTACGCCCAAGCTTGCCAATTTCGTAAAAATATCTTTCAATTTAATTTGGTCAGCTTCAGTAAAAGCATGACGACTGTATGCCGTAAAATTACTGGTTGGGCTTAAAGGATAATAAGGCGGATCAAAATAAACAAAATCTTTGCTTGTTTTAGCAAAATTAAGAACAGCATCAAAAGGTCTGACTTCGATTTGAGCAGTTTTCAGCGCGGCTGAAACCGAGCGCAGCAGATCGGCATTACAAATTGTGGGATTTTTATAGTTTCCCATCGGAACATTAAACGCGCCCTTAGAATTTTCTCGGTAAAGTCCGTTAAAACAAGTTTTATTGAGATAAATTAAACGAGCCGCCCTTTCAACGTCAGAATTGCCAGCACGAGAACGCACTTCATAATAATATTCTTTGTTGTGTCTGGATTGATGATTTTCCAAAAGTGAAATAACTAACTCTACCTGATCTCGCACACAACGATAAGCATTAATTAATTCAGGATTAATATCTGTTAAAATAGAGGAAGCCGGCAACAGGTGAAAAAAAACAGCTCCACCACCCAAAAAAGGTTCATAATAAGTTTTAAATTCTGTGGGAAAATAAGGAATATACTGCTGAATCAGCTTACCTTTGCCCCCAGCCCATTTTAAAAAAGGACGGGGAGAAATTGTCTTGAAATCGTGCGTTAACATGAGCGATAAAAATAGAGAGAGCCAGCAGCTAAGACATTTAAAGTTAACATAAAGAACCTGACCTAGCCGCGTCCAGAACAATTCACCGGCTGCCAAGTCCAAGGCTACTCACCCAAAAACCCGCACTCCCTTCTCCCCCTCTTTCACTCCTCGACTCCCTCACTCTCCCACTCAGGACTCAGCACTCAGGACTAAGCACTCCCATGAACTTGTCGAACTCGCCAACAAATGTTACCAGTTAAAGAGCAGTGACTCTTAGCAGCTCGTGTTAGCCGCTCTTAATATGGTCGTATTTGATGATTTTTGGACGAACGTCTCTCGCTACCCCCGATACTTTATCACCATCATCCTGGGGATATTTTTCTTCTTGTTTGAATGGTTGAAACCGCTGCTAAAGCGACCTGTCACGGCGATTGCCATTGTGGCATTATTGGTGTCGGGTGCAATTTTTGTCAGTTTGACCCTGCGAGCCATGCTGGGGCTGAGTCCAGTCTAGACTAGAGGTTAGCACTCAGAGGTTTTTGCCTTTTGTCATTCCTCCTGTGTCTTTTGCCGGCAGGCAAATAACCCATAACCGAACACAACTGACATCAGGTAACTGACAAAAAGCAAAAGCGCATACTGCATTAAAAAGGTTGAAATTATGGCTACCGATCGTCGAGTTTCCCGCGTGGCTTCCCAAATCAAACGCGAAGTTAGCCTGATGTTGCTAAACGATATTAAAGATGACCGCGTGGGTGCCGGCATGGTTACCGTTACAGATGTTGACGTTTCCGGCGACCTGCAACACGCTAAAATCTTCGTCAGCATCTACGGCACCACAGAGGCCAGAGCCGAAACAATGGCCGGCTTGAAGTCTGCAACCGGCTTTGTCCGTAGCGAACTGGGCCATAGAGTGCGCCTACGCCGCACGCCAGAAGTTGTGTTTTTAGAAGATCGCTCTTTAGAACGCGGCGATCGTATCCTATCGCTGATTAATCAGATCAGCAGCGATCGCAAACCCGACGATCTTTTAGAAATCAACGGCGATGAAGGCAACGATCTTTCAGAAACCGACGGCGATGAAGGCAACGATCTTTCAGAAACCGACGGCGACGAAGACTTCTATATTATTTCGGCAGAAGAGGATTAACAGATTTGGTGAATTTTAATTCCAAAGCAGCGCTGCCTGACGTGGAAACCCTCTCCTTAGAGGAACAGGTGGCTCAAATGTTCGTAATTCGGGCGTCAGGCTACCTGTTTGATCACCAAATTCGTTATCCGGAATGGGAACCAACGGCAGCACACCTCAAACACTTAATCGCTAACCTCGGTGTCGGAGGTGTGCTGTTGCCGGTGGGAAACAGCGGCGATCTGATTTTACGAACTCAACAGCTGCAATCTTGGTCTAAAATTCCCCTGCTGCTCGCCTCTGATATCGAAGAAGGCACGGGCCAACGATTTGACGGGGCCACTTGGTTTCCGCCACCGATGGCCCTCGGTGCCATTGCCGGCAAAGACGCGGTTAAAGCGGAAGGCTACGCGGAAGCAATGGGAGCCTTCACCGCCCAAGAAGCGGTCGCTCTCGGCTTTAACTGGGTGCTTGCGCCGGTGGTGGATGTGAACAATAATCCCGACAACCCGGTGATTAATGTCCGCTCATTTGGTGAAACACCGGCAACGGTGAGCCGGCTGGCAAGTGCCTTTATTCGCGGTGCTCAGCAGTGGCCGGTTTTAACCACCGCCAAGCATTTTCCCGGACATGGCGACACAGCGGTTGATTCTCATCTAGAACTGCCGGTGTTGCCCCATAGCAGCGATAGACTGGCAGAAATTGAGTTGCCGCCTTTTGCCGCTGCCATAGCTGCCGGCGTCGATGCAGTCATGAGCGCTCATTTGGTAATTAAATGCTGGGACGCTGAGAAACCGGCAACCCTGTCCCATCAAATATTGACCGGCCAGTTGCGAGAAAAATTAGGATTTAATGGCTTAATTGTCACGGACGCCTTGGTGATGGGTGCCATCGCCAATGAATATGGCCCTAACGAAGCCCCAATTTTAGCTTTAGAAGCCGGTGCCGATATTCTGCTGATGCCGCTTGATCCCGCGAATGCGATCAAAGCCGTGTGTGATGCCGTTGCAGCCGGTCGCATTTCCCCAGAACGAATTCGCGCCTCCGTCGAGCGAATTTGGCAAGCCAAGCGGAAAATTTACGAACAATCCGCACAAAATCATCCCACCACTCAGGAGTCAGCACTCAGTCTCCTCGCCACACCGGCAGCCATTAGCGCTTCAGCAAATATCTTGCAGGATTCAATGCAAGCCGGTGGATCTTTGCCTTTGCCGGTGGACAAAAAGGACAAATTACGCAACTTGATCATCCTTGATGACATCCTTCTCAGCGATGTTTTGGGCCACCACGCGCCGGCCATCGACTTCCCCAAACAGCTGGGCTATCAACTGAGAATCTGTGACCGCAACAGCGATTTTCTGCTCAAGGATTTAGAGACAGGCGACTCTCACCCCACATTGCTGCAAATCTTCATTCGCGGCAATCCCTTCCGCAGTAGCGCCCAGGTTACTGAGGCAGCACTCGCTTGGTTTAAAAAATTATTACAATCCGGGCAACTACAGGCATTAGTAGTTTACGGTAGTCCTTATGCATTAAAACAGCTCTCAGCGGATCTACCAAAAGAAATAACTTACGTGTTTTCTTACGGACAAACGATCCCCGCCCAAGCACTTGCTCTAGAAACTTTGTTTGGTCATTCCTTTTCTCTCTCCCAAACTTTCTGATCTGGCGGAGCCGGTATCCAAATCTTTGTAACTTACATAATTCTTAGTGGCAGGAGGAACACTCAGCCCGATCAACCCAAAAAATTTTTTAACGCTTCAGTCAGCGACAGAATGACGGCATAGTAAGGGATATAATCGCAGACTCCGCTTACTAAGCCCCTTTTTTGGCAAATTCTTAATAATTATTTAACCTAATTCAGGGGTACTTAGCCTGAAAATAGGAAGGATTCAGTATATGTAGATACAAATTTAGGATTACTATATCAAGAAGGGAGTGTTTACCTCCTGTTACTAGATATTTCATCACACGTTAGTGGTTTTCACTGTCTATCCCTGCTAGTTTGTAAATCAAGATTGAAAGGATAAATATGAATTTGTCTACCGTTCAATATTCCATCGATGTCATAAAAGACGAAGCTCGCGAACTCGTAAGTAAAGGTATCGTCAGCCGGCAGCAACCCATTTACAGCCTGTGCCAGTATATACCGGCGCGTGAGTGGGCCTGCGTAGAAAACGAGTTAGAAAGATGCAACTTCTTACTAAGAGACCGGATTGGCGACCTCATGGGTCGTGAAGTCTGGGACAACGATTAAAAATTAAATCGGCGCTGCGGTGCCTCAAGGACTTGTTTGCCGGTTGACAAACCGCCCATAACATAGGCATTGTGAGTGCTCGATTAGATATCTAACGAGCACTTTATGTTTTCAAGGGGATTTAAGGTTACACTCTGGCAACCCACACACTTCACCCGTTAGAGTCCGAGGACTTGAGATTTTCCAGCTCAGCTCGAAGCGCCGCAAGTTGTGCCGTCAGCGCCTCAACATCTGCCTGAACATCAGGTTCGGTAACTGACTCGGCGCTTGTCGTAACGGTGGCATCTCCTGCCGCCGTTGTTTCGCTGTTTGCCTGTTGAGTCCAGAGAGCATCCACGAAATTTCGGGCCTCCAGCTCAGTCACCGCGCCTTTGTCCGCCCACTCCTCAGTTAGTTTACCGAAATCTGATTGCATCTTAGAAAGATTTTCATCGCGTTTTTGGGAGTCTTGCAGACTTTCAACTAAGGCACCTGTAGCGCCCAAGGTGACGCGAAATCCTTTTTGCAGTAACTCAGTTAAATTATCTGGGTTCATTCGTTAAAAATCGCTTCAAAACGATTGGAACACAATACAGCTAATGATGTCGCTTCGGCTACCCACTGGCATTATCTGCGAGTGTGGGGCGGTTTCCAAAGGTGCCGGCATATCCCCATCCCCCGATCCTTGACGCGTCCCCAAAATTTAACCCACTTGCTCCAGAAACTGGTTAACATCCTCAAGGGTGCGAGTCAGTTCAGCTTCAGTCGTCAAGCGAATGCGCTCATCGCGCAGCGTAATTAAAACTTTCGCCGCAAACGGACTGGGCCAAATATTCGGGTTGCAGAAAATTTCTAAAAACACCTCGCCGGCGTGCTGATATTCCATCGGTTTCTGAGGGCTAGGTTTGCCGCCACCCCCCACGGCTGTCTTAGTGGCTACAGCCTTGAGTTTAAGCATTAATTCTGCCAGTGCCCCTTGCAACTCTCGCGCCGCTTGGGGGCTAAAGCTAAAGGAGACAGAACCTTCAACGAGATTCAATTTTAGTTGGGAAACAGACATGGGCTATCAAATTTAAGATCCTGCTCTTAATGCTAAAAGATAGCGTCGCATTAGGGAAAGCATTTTTGAAATCTCAGATGAGCGGTTGAGCATAATTGATCAATTGTGTCAGGAAAATGTCTTCCCATTGGCAACTTACAAACATTAAAAGCCTTACCCCATAACAGATTGGAAACTTTTTAGCTATTAAGCTCTACACTAAATGACATAGAACTTAATGGTGAATCAGACAACTTTATGTTAGAAGATAACCGCGCCGAAATTCGCAAAGTTTTAATCATTACCCTGCTGCTAAATTTGGTGGTGATGACGATCAAAGCAGGGGTGGGATTCCTCACCGGCTCTCTTAGCTTACTAGCCGATGCTTTGCATAGCGTCACCGACAGCGCCAACAATATATTAGGACTGGTGACCAACCAATTAGCCTCTCCCACACCAGATCGGGATCACCCTTACGGACATCAGAAATTTGACGGGGTGGGAGCACTGGGAATTGCCGCGTTTTTAGGCATTGCCTGCTTTGAAATTCTCCAAGGGGCAGTTGATCGGCTACTCAACGGTGGCAAGCCGGTGAACATTTCTCCCTCAGAACTGTGGTTGCTGTTACTTGTGCTGGGCATCAATATTTTTGTCACCTATTATGAGCGCAATGTCGGGCAGCGCATTGGCAGCAGTATTTTGATTGCAGACGCCAAACACACCATGAGCGATGTTTGGGTGACAATTCTTGTTATTGCCGGTTTAATCGGTGTCTGGCAGGGGGTAATGTGGCTCGATATTCTGCTGGCGTTTCCCGTCGCGCTGTTAGTATTTCGCAGTGGCTGGGAAGTCATTAAAGATAATCTCCCCTGGCTGGTTGATGAAATGGCAATTGCCCCTGAAGCCATTCATGCCATTGTCATGCAAGTACCAGGAGTGATTAATTGTCATGAAATTGCTTCTCGTGGCATAGTAGGCCGGCAGGTGTTTATTGAAATGCACATGATTGTCAATGCCGAGGATGTGGAAACCGCTCACCAAATCACAGAAGAAGTCGAAACTCGCCTGCAAGAACGTTACAACCCGGTGCGAGTTATGATTCATATCGAGCCGCCGGCTTACCAGTCTGAAAATATCACCTATAAATCTGAATCTGAGCCAAATTAGTTGCCGGCAGTTGAGGAAAATTTCCCTAAGTTTTCCACAGAAAGGGGGAGTTTTCCACAGATTTTTGGGGAGTTTTCCACAAAAGTTAATAGGAAGGTTAAGAGCAAACTTCCTAATCATTAATCCGACTTTAACCGGCTCAGCAGTGCCGGCAGCCATTTCTCTCAAGCAAGACTTACGTGTTTAAATCCCGACGTAGATCGAAAGGGAGACGGGGAGATTAGAAGCGGGAGAGAAACATCTCTGACTGCTTTAATTCCTCTCGTCATCCCAATTTTAGAAAGGAAGGCGACCCAAGGGGAGGTTGGGTTGAGCAAAGCTAACCCTGTACCCATCGGACATCCTAGAGCAATCAATTTTTAAAATAAAAGCCGGTTGCTATTGGCAATCTACTCCCATTCAATGGTTCCAGGCGGCTTAGAAGTAATATCGTAAACCACGCGGTTCACGCCTTTAACCTCATTAACAATTCGGTTAGAAAGCGTTTCCAGTAGATCGTAAGGCACACGGGACCAGTCAGCCGTCATGCCATCTTCACTAGAAATTAATCGCAAAACAATCGGGTAAGCATAGGTGCGCTGATCACCCATAACACCGACACTGCGAATCGGTAACAGCACCGCAAAAGCCTGCCAGAATTCGTGATACAATCCCCGCTGATTAATTTCTTGGCGGACAACGTAATCGGCATCTCGCAAAATATTTAACCGTTCTGCCGTCACTTCACCCAAAATGCGAATAGCCAAACCTGGGCCGGGGAAAGGATGCCGGCGTACAATTTCTTCGGGTAAGCCAATAGATCGCCCAACTTTACGCACTTCATCCTTAAATAGTTTCCGCAGCGGTTCAACTAATTTAAAGCGCAAATCTTTTGGCAAACCGCCGACATTGTGATGACTCTTAATTTTCACCGCCACCCGTTCGCCGGTTTTGGGATCAACGTTCGTATCAGCCGACTCAATCACATCTGGATAAAGAGTGCCTTGTGCCAGATAATCAAAAGGGCCGAGGCGTTTAGACTCTTCTTCAAATACCTGAATAAATTCGTGCCCAATTATCTTGCGTTTTTTCTCCGGATCGGTGACACCGGCAATTTGTGAAAGGAAACGCTCGCGGGCATTCACATACTCTACATCAATGTGAAATTGCTCTTTGAACAGCTTCACCAACCGTTCTGGCTCATACTTACGCATAAAGCCTTGATCGATGAACATACAAGTGAGCTGATCTCCAATTGCCCGGTGCAGCAAGAAAGCCAGGGTGGATGAATCAACGCCTCCCGATAGCGCCAGCAGCACTCGTTTATCGCCGACTTTTGCCTGAATTTCTCGAATGGCTTCTTCAACAAACGCTTCTGTTGTCCAAGTCGGTTCGCACTCGCAGATGTGGTAAACAAAGTTGCGAATTAAAGCCAAACCGCCTATGGAATGTACCACCTCTGGATGGAACTGCACGCCGTAAAACTTTTTATCGTGGTGAGCAACAGCGGCACAGGATGTATTGCCGGTGTGAGCGAGCACTTTAAACCCATCTGGCAGTTTTGTCACAGAATCTCCATGACTCATCCACATGGTGGTGCCATCGTCCACATTGGTTAGTAAATCTGTGGGATCGTCTATTAATAAGGAGGCTTTTCCATATTCAGCTCGTTTGGCACGTTCGACTTCGCCGCCTAACTGCTGCACCATTAATTGCATTCCGTAGCAGACACCGAGAACCGGCACGCCCAAGTTCCAAATTTCTGGGTCACAATGGGGAGCACCGGCATCATAAACGGAACTCGGTCCCCCAGAAAGAATAATTCCTTTAGGATTCAACCGGCGCAACTGTTCAGCGGTGGTGCGGTAAGATAAAACTTCCGAATAAACTTGCGTCTCACGAATGCGGCGAGCGATTAATTCCGAATATTGAGAACCAAAGTCCAGAATTACGAGCATTTGGCGATTTACAAACGCTTCTTCTTCCGTCTCTCCTGAAGAGAGCGCCTCTGAGGGGTGTTGGGTTTGTGTTGGCAGGGTCATGCTGATTTTAGACTTTAGATGCGTGGATTTTGGATTGACTCAACAATCAGCAATCAACCCTTCGCAAGCCGGCATTTAGCCATGAATACTTAAGGCTGATGGCATCTTGTGAATTGCTTATCTATAGAGTTCATTCTATGGATTTAAACTACACTAACAAAATTTTGCTAGTAATGAAGCACCTAAATCGCTTTTAACAATGATTTGACGTTTGCGGTCAAACATAACGCAACCGACGAGAACACCGGCTTCTGTATGATTGCGGATGTAATCCTGTGAACGCTGGTCAATTTTTTGGGCGATTGCACGATAAACTAAGTTGACCCAATCAGTGCCGGCAGTTTGATCCAAAGCCCGAAGATATTGCAGCGCGTCTTCTGCGGTGGCACAATTAAAAATTGCTTGTAAATCCTGCGCCGGCAACCCTAAATTCCCACAATGAGCGCAAAGAATCTCTAGGCGTCCGTCGGCTAAGTGGTGGTGGGTATGAAAGATTCCACCGGCTAGTTTGATCAGTTTGCCGTGATAGCCAAATAATAAGAGCGATTTCAGTCCCACGGTGCCGGCAAGTGCCAGAATTGGCCCTAACCAGTTAGCCGTCTTCACGAGCTGTTCTGGATTAACGCCTAAACTTTTAGCTAAATCTAATCCATTTTCTCCAACACAAAGCACTAAATTATCAAAATTGCAAGCTTTTTGTCGCAGTTCTTCGCAGTAGGCGTCAAGTTGTCCTGGGGCGCTTAAAGGTTGAGAGATAGCGGAGGTTCCCAGCAGCGAGAGTCCTTCAATCACGCCAAAGGCTTCATTGGAAGTGCGCGTAGCTAGCTGCCGGCCTTCTGGCAAAATAATTGTGACGGTAATTTTTTCCCCGGCTTGCAAATGCCGGCTTAGGTTTTCTTGTAGCAACCGCCGCGCATAGGCATAGATTGCCGGTTGCTCATTGGCGTTCATTTGCCGGCCAATTCCTTCGCCTCCTTGGATAATGATTTGTGATTCGGAATCACTAAGATTTTGTTGACAAGAGTTCTGCCGGTTTTGGAATTCTACCATTGCCCAAATCGGCGTATTGCGTGTTAGGTCAAGATTATCGCCGGGATCGCTGCGCGTAATAGCTAATGCCATCCCTTCTTTAATACCGGCAACCTGTTCAATCGAAATTTCTACTGTTTCAGCCGGCTCAATTAAATCGATTGATACTGAGGGGATCGGTTGCAAAGCGTTTTTAAGCCGGTGTAATGCAGCGAGGGCAGCCGCACAAGCAAACACCGGCAGCGTATATCCAGAGCGGGGTTTAGAGATATTCATCAGGCAATTGTGTTAATTGATGTGATAATTTCAGCCAGACAGAGCGATAAATTTATATTAAAAATTAAAATACACTTTTCCTATTTATCTAGTTGTTAAAATTGCCTTGCGCCGGCTGGGAAAAGACGAGTTAGAATTAGGGGAAGCGTAAAAGCGAACGCTTTGATGACATCAGAAAGTTTTTCAGGATTGAGCAGCAGATACATCAACTGAGACACTTTCCGATTATCCCCTGCAATTGCCGGTTCACCCTAAGTAGTAGCGCTCTCTTCAGATTCAACTGCTTTGCTTCCTGTAATTTTCAATCCGTGGCAAAAATTTCCCCCATTTACCAATTGTCAACCCCTGCCGGTTTGGTATTTCAATCGTGTAAATACGCATCTGTGAGGTTTGCCTTGCTCAGCTTGACTTCCTTACAGGATTCTTTGGCATCCAATTATTCCACACATCAATCCCTTGGGAAATTATTGCCAAATGTTCCTCAACCCCTATCAGAATTTCTTGTAGGCAATAGTTCAGTTGCTTTTCCTATCTTCTGGCAGACTCAACCATCAAAGTTAACCGCTGCTCAAGCTTGCTTTTTTACAGCCAAAGGAAGAGGGCGGCGTAGGCTTTTATCTCGGCTATTTGCAGTTCCTATCAATTCATTGAGATTAGCCGGCATTGATTGGGCATTCTAAGAAGAATACACCTATAAGCTGCATATCTTCGTCTTAATGTCAATAAGCAATGTAGATGATCGCAAATTGCATAGCAACGCCCGGACAAATTATGTAGTTTTGTCTCAATATATTGAGATATATCTCCCCGCTGATGGATGTGCTCGCACTACCTCACCCTTTACTTTCAGAGAATTACCCGGTAACGCTAGCCTCGCCTTCGATACTTGCTTATTGAAGGTGGGGTTGGCTTCATTCCTCGCTTAACTTCCAAGATTTTGAATGCACGGATTTTGAGTTTTGTTTGAGCAGTAAAAGCCATGAGACAAAACAGTTTCAGCAAATTACCCTTTCACTCAGCAACACTCAGCCATCAACCCCAACTTATATCAAAAGGTTGCCAATTCCCATATGCTCAGAACCGTGGTGGATTTTGCTCCTGTTGAATCACTTTCTCTCTCAAAGCCGGAGATTTCAGAAACGATGATTTCCGACTCCATAGTGCCTTGCGAAGTGCTCAGCACTTGCGAACCGGCGGGGGAGCAAAAGGGGATTTCCAAGCAGGCAATACGTTCTAGCTTAAAAGCTTCAACGTTTGATAGTGTTTTTTCCAACATTTTTGGCGCAGCCACCACCGGCGTGTTGCTAACAGACTTCACGCTGCAGTTAGGTGCGACGAGTTGGGAAATCGGCTTGCTGTGTGCGCTGCCGATGGTGATGAACTTTCTGCAGCCGGTGGGAGCCTATTTAGCAGACCGGCAAACAAGTCGCAGCCGGTATAACTTGCTAATGTTTGGCTGCTCAAGGCTGCTGTGGCTGATGTTAGTGGTGGGGATCGGGTTTGCTAGTTGGTCTCACGCAGACCGGCACCTGCTGCTGCAAGGGACACTGTTTATTGTCTTTGCCGCTAATTTGCTCTCAGCACTCGGCAGCGCCTCCTGGCTAAGCTGGATGAGCGTATTAGTTCCCCACAAGCTGCGGGGACGGTATTTTGGCTTTCGCAACAGTGCCGGCAGCTTGACAACACTGCTGGGCGTGCCGCTGATGGGAATCGTCGTATCTGCATGGGCCGGCGGTACAATTCAAGGCTATGGAGTCGCTTTATCTGTCGCAGTTATAGCCGGATTGATCAGTCTGGGGTGCCAGTGTTTCATGGCAGATGTTAACCCCCAGCAGCAGGAAAACCCTCAAAAGGCGGAGACGGGGGAAGAAGGAGAGACAGAGACAAAAAACTTCGCTACACTCCTCAAAGACACCAATTTCTTAACGTTTCTGCTTTACTTTGGCTTTTGGACGTTTGCGGTTAATCTCAGCAGCCCGTTTTTCAATCTCTACCTGCTGAAAGATTTAGGCTTGGATGTGAGTTGGGTAACGATTTTTAACAGCTTTAGCGCTGGGGCGAACCTGCTGATGCTGATGCTTTGGGGTAAATTGGCAGATCGGCTGGGCAACCGGCCCATCCTGCTTTTAGTGGGGATTTTAGTGGGAGTGACGCCTTTACTCTGGGTAGGCACCAGCAACAATCCTCTGTCTCTTTGGTTGTTGTTGCCACTGCTGCACGCGCTGGGTGGCGGAACTTGGGCGGCAATTGACCTGTGTAGCAATAATATTCAGATGGAAATCGCGCCGAAGCGGCAGCCGTCTACATACTTTGCCATTGCCGCAGCCGTTGCCGGTGTGACGGGTGCGTTGGGAACTACAGTCGGCGGCTTTCTTGCCGAGATCCCGGCAGTCGGTGGTTTAACCGGCTTATTTGCCCTCTCAGCCGTCCTGCGACTGGTAGCCATTGTGCCTTTGCTGTTTGTCCAAGAGCGTCGTAGTCTTTCACTGGGCCAGCTTATTCGTAATTTCTTACCGTTAAAGCCGCAAAGGGTGCCGGTTTTAGCCGCAATTCCTGTAGCCGGTTCTATGGCGATCTCGCAAACCTCAGAAAGGGACTAGGGGCTAGTAAATTAAAAAAATTAGGCTCTTGAGTCAATCGGGTGAGCATAAAATCTGAGAGAACGAGTGGTTAGCCATTGAAAAGCCACTCGACTAATTCTTTATCGAATAGTGCCGGTTCTTCAAACTGAGGCGCATGGCTGCTCTTTTCAAATATGCGGATAGTCAGATTACTGAACTTGTCTCTGACGGATTCCCACAGATATGCCGGCGGCTGAAGATAATCATAGCGACCAAGGGCAAGAAATACAGGCGCTTGTAACTTATCTAAGTTTTGAGTAATATCTATGTCCCGAAAAACCTCGCCCCAAACATAATCAAACATAGCCATATTGACTTCTACTCCTTCCCAAAGTTTTGTCGCATCAAAGTTGTAGTCAAACCAACTTTTGGGTGCCATGAGAAGGCAATAGGTAATAAAGGCTTTCTCAGGTGCGGCTTCGATTTCTTGAGGCAACCGGGCTAGATTTTCAGCAAGCGCTGCTTTACGCTCAGGGCAAACCGAGTCATTCAAATATCGTTGAGCCGCAAGATGCCCTTCCTGCGACAAATTCGGGCCGGCACAGATCATTACCACATGAGACACATGGGCAGGATATTTCTTCGCATATTCCAGCGCCATAAATGCATGACCTGAATGACCAATAACAATAATTTGATCGAATCCTAACTCTTTTCTAACGAGTTCAATATCATCACTCAGTCTATCTAACTGGAACTGAGCCGTATCTTTACAATCATAAGGAGGTGAAAACCCTCGATGATCGACAAAAACCAACTTTAGACTATTACGCAGATTGTTAGAGAAGGTTCGAGAGTAATATAGTGAACTTCCAACCACGATGGCAGGAACCCCCTTACCTTCAACAATGTACTGGAGTTTGAACCCGCTGGAATATACATAGCCTCTTAAAGACATATTCTTACCTGCCCATATTTCATACGCTTAATCACTAGGAAAGCTAAGGTTACGCTTCCCCTTTTCTCAAAATTCTTTCTACCCTCCTAGCGGAGAGTGGGAGAGAAATTGCAAAGTTAAATGCTCATTAGCTTATCAACCTGTTGGACTCAACACTCAAAAGTCAAGACTCAGGACTTAGAACTGAGAACTCATCACTCAGGACTCCTCCTTCACCACTGAGGTTCTGAGGTTATCAACGCCTCAGCTTTTTTTGTATCTAAAGGTTTAGAAAATAAATATCCTTGCCCGGAGTCGCATTGCAGTCCTTTGAGTTGCAGCAGTTGTTGCTCGGTTTCTATTCCCTCTGCGACTACATCCATCCCCAAATTATTTGCTAGCACAACGATGGCTTTAACGATTTCTGAATTTTCATCCTGAGTATCTAACCGGCTGACAAAGGAACGATCAATTTTTAAGGTACTCACCGGCAAGCTTTGCAAGTAGCTTAAAGAAGAATAGCCGGTGCCAAAATCATCGATACATAACTGAATATTTCTGGCTTTAAGTTGGTCGAGCGCTTCCGCTGCGGCTGCGGCATTCTCCATTAGCAAACTTTCCGTAATTTCCAGCTTTAAGCTCGTCGCATCTAGCCCACTTTCGAGGAGAACTGCATCAATTTGCTCGATTAAACACGGTGCTGTGAGTTGTTTGCTAGATAGATTCACATTCACGGACAGTTCTTGAGTGTTGAACTGTTTTTGCCATTCGGCCATCTGCAAACAAGCTTCGCGCAAAACCCACTGTCCGAGAGGAACAATCAAGCCGGTATCTTCGGCAATGGGAATGAATTCGGTTGGTGAAATGAAGCCTCGTGTGGGGTGCTGCCAACGAAGAAGTGCCTCGAAACCTAAGAGTTTACCCGTCTTGAGGGACACAATCGGTTGATAGTGAAGCAGGAATGAAGTATTGAGACTAGAGACAGGAGAATTAAGAATTTTTTCCCCATTTTTTATCGTTGCTGCTTCATCTTTTCCTAAGATGGCTCGCCGCAAGTCTGTTTCTAAGTGCAGGCGTTCTAATGCGTTGGCGTGCATGGCGGCGTTGAAAACTTCATGACGCGCTCTTCCTAAGCTTTTGGCGCGATACATGGCGGTGTCAGCATCGCGCAGGAGGTCTTCAGGCCGGCTATAAGAGTGAAGGGTGAAGGCGGAAGCGTTTCCAGCAGCAATTTCTTGGACTTCACTTTTACTCAAGGCAATGCCAATGCTGACTGTTGTAAACACTTCATGTCCATTGACGTGAAAAGGTGACTTTAAGGAAGCGTGGATCTGCTCTGCTACAGCGTCGGCATCACCGGCATCGTGGATACTGTCGAGGAGGATGGCAAATTCATCCCCTCCCAGACGCGCGACGGTATCACCAGGACGCAGACAGGTTTGCAGCCGGTGGGCAAAAGCGACGAGCAGCTGATCCCCTATACTGTGCCCAAGGCTATCATTAATCAGCTTGAAGCGATCCCAATCTAGAAACAGCACGGCAAATCTGTAATCAGAGCGCTGTTTGGCGACTTCGACGGCATTCCACAAGCATTTAGTGAACAAAGCGCGGTTTGGTAAGCCGGTGAGGGGATCATGAAACGCTGCGTGCCATAATTGCTCTTGCGCCCGCTTGCGCTCTGTTATATCGCGGGTGACGACTGAAAAACCCCGCAGATAACCAAATTTATCGCGGGAGACGGTAATGATCACATCAGCCCAAAATTGCGAACCGTCTTGCCGCACGCGCCAGCCTTCTTCTTCGAGCCGGCCTGCCAGAGCAGCTTGTTTCAGGACTTTCCAAGGTTTTTCTTCCTGAATTTCTTCGCTGGTGTAAAAGCAAGAAAAATGCTTTCCCACAATCTCAGAGGCTAAATAGCCGGTGATGCCTTCCGCACCTGGATTCCAACTAACCACCTGACCGAGGGGATCTAGCATGAAAATGGCGTAGTCTTTGACGCTTTCTAGTAAAAGGCGGAAGCTCTCTCTCTCTTCATACAGCGCTTCCTCTGCCTTTCTGCGATCTGTAATGTCCCGGCAGCTATAAAGAATGGTTCCCTCTTGGATGGAGACGCGCTTGACGTTCACGAGCATGGTGCGACGCTTACCGACTTTGTTCCTTACCTGGCGCTCGATATTTTGAACTTCTCCGGTTGTTTTCAGCTGATCCCAGTCAAAAATATTTTCTCCTAGCAGCTTGGAAATCTTGCCTAAGGCATGAATTTCGGCGACTGAATATCCGAACAAAACTTGGGCGTTGGGTCCGATAAATGTTATTTTGCCGGCGTCATCGGTGATAAAAACTGCTTCTGTAATGTTAGATAGAGTGATTCGATGTAACTCTTCCGAGGCTTGCAGTGCTGCTTCGGCTTGTTTGCGCTTGGTGATGTCTGTGTGAATTTTCATCGAACCGCTCAGGCAGTGATATCCATCAAACACCGGCGTCCCACTAACTAACACCCAAATTGTTTCTCCCGACTTTGTCCGCAGTTCGATTTCATAATCTTCGTAAGTGCCGGTGCTGCATTGCTGTCTTTTTTCTTGCAACAAGCAATAGCCGGCTTCTCCCATTGCTAAGTCATCTTCCGAGCGCCCTAGCAATTCCTCTGCTTTGTAGCCCAGCATTTCACAAAAGTGCTGATTCACAAATTCGATGGTGCCGTCTTTGCCGGCAATTAATAAACCTTCGTTAATCTGCTCAAGTAGCGGGCGATATTCCAAGATAGAAGTAAAATCTTTTATTTCAATATTTTGTTTTGGCTTGCTTATTTTCCAAGCAAAAATAGCCAGTCTTGTTACATCGCCCTGATCATCAAAGACTGGAAATATCACATTTTCTAGGCAAATTTCTGCATAGTCTTCTTCAAATCGCACAGGCTTTGATGTGCGAATGACTTGCTCAATTTGTACTTTTTTTTGTTGAGCAAGTTCGGCAGATTGTAGCTCGTAAATACACTTGCCGGTGATTTCTTTAGGGGATACGCCTAATCTTTGGGCAGCGATTTCGCTCGTAGCGAGAATAATTCCTTGGGGATCAATCAACAAGGCTGACTCTGCCGGCGCATTCAGAAGCGCCTGCACCCTTTCTTCTCTCTCTTGTAGAGCTTTTTCAACCTTTTTCCGCTCCTCAATCTCTTTTTGTAATTGCTCGTTTGCCTGGTTTAATTGAGTCTTGAGGGCGATCAATTGACTTTCCAACTCGGCACACGTTAAATTTACTACCCCTTCAACAGCCGGAAGAGAAGCCTTGGTTTCAGTGGACTCAGCAAGCGGCTGGGCAATGGCGCAACAGTATTGCTTGCCCTCTAATTCGAGATAATATCCTGTGAATTTCACCGGCACATTTTGACCGTTTTTGTGGAGCTGACACGATTTTAAAGTGAAGGAGCCGGTTTGTTTTAGGGTGTGCCAGTGCTGTGCCCAATTTGTGGCACTCAGATCAGGGTTGATATCCCAAATACTCAACTTAAGCAGTGCTTCGCGGGAATAGCCTATTTGCCGGCAGGCGGCTTCACTGGCATAGACGCATCGCCCATCTGAGGTGATCCAGAAGACTGCTTCGGCTGCCATATCAACGCCATGTTTTATTGTGTCAGATGCCGACTTGTGCGCGAATTGGGCAAGTTCACCAGGTAAGTCGGTTGGGTACTGGTGCCGCCAGAGGAGAATAACAGCCTTGTGGCTTAAGGCTTGCAGGGCTTTCCTTTGCGGTTCTGCCAGATTGTGAGGCAAAAAGTCTATCACGGATAAGGTGCCGATTTTAGAACCTTGTGCATCAATGAGGGGGATTTTCGCATAAAAGGCGATATCGCTGGAAGCGTGGGGAGCAGGAATTGCCGGCAACTCCAAGTTTTCTTTTAATTTAAAGCAATGCTGGTAGCCGTTTTCAAGGGAGATTAGGGCAATGGGTGCGTCGCACACCTGTGCGGCTAGGCGGGTAATCTCTTCCAATGCCTCTTCAAGCCAAGGTTCAAATCCATGTGTTTTGGCAGGCGAAGTAGCAAGCTCATCTGTTTGACTTTTCGGCATTGTTGTTGGAATCATTGCATCCTCTAGCTCTTGCTGGCTTGCCAATTTGAACCCTGCGATCTGCCGGTTTTGCCCGAATGTTTGAAAATTTCGCTGACAGTGCGTTAGACACACAGACTATTTAATTTGTTTTGCTGTTGATTTAGTTGTAACTTAAAATACAAACAAGTGTTTTCAGTTAGCCTTCGATTCAAGCTATTTTGGTGCGAATAGACTCGCTCTGATGACTGGTCTTTGTAAACAAATTTAGTTTTTTCTCCTAACCTGCCACCGCCAAATCGCTCAAATGCTTCGCTCTGCCCCTTTGGCTACGCTGAAGTTGACACAAAGATACTTGACTCTTTATTATCTTGATTGTAATCTTACATTTTTTTAAGGATTGTAACTTTATTAAGGCTTTAGTGAGAACTTTAAGAATCAATGCCAGAACAAGTAGTTTAATTTAAGCATTTGTCCAGAAAACACCTTTGTAGAATCTTCATAGTTTATCAAAACCTTATAGTTTATAATATAGGACATTTTATGATAAAATTATAGGGATTTTATTAATTTTTTATTGAAAATCAAGTTTTTATGGCAGCGAATAGCTAGCTGATCTAGCAGCCTCCTCAGTTACAAAATGTTTTACAATTTAAGGAAATGTCGGCTATCAATGAAGACTTTGCATAATTAACTCGCAAGCAGCCCTTTCCCGTCCAGCATCGTTGAGCGATTAGGCGTTTGGCAATCGAGAGACGGTTACCCGTAGTTCAGAGAATTCGGGAAATCGCTGAAATCCTCTAAACTGTAAATATTAAGTAAGATTAAGAGAGCCGCAGCTCTGGCCCAAGTGAGAGCCGGCCAATCAACCGCCTCTAGTCTAGAAGTATGGACTCAGGCTAGTTCCGGCAGTCAGACTCGCAAGCCGGGTCAGGATAAAAACATGAATCAGGTAGATTATCTTCGCATCAGTCTGATTGATCGGTGCAATTTCAACTGCCAATACTGTATGCCAGAGGGCGCAGAAATTGACTACATCCTGAAGCAGAATTTGCTAAGCAATGAAGAACTGCTGACGCTAATTCGAGAAATCTTTATACCAGTTGGATTTCGTCGGTTTCGTCTCACTGGGGGAGAACCGCTGCTGCGTCCGAATGTGGTGCAATTGGTAGGCCAGATTGCCCAGTTGTCAGAAACCGAAGACTTGGCGATGACGACGAATGGATTTTTATTAGCCGATCTGGCTGAAGATTTGTATCAGGCCGGCCTGCGGCGAATTAATATCAGTTTAGACTCGCTGGAACCGGCAACCTTTGACCGAATTGCCGGTAAAGCAGGTCGAAGCCGGTGGCCACAAGTTTGGGCGGGAATTCAGGCAGCTCATCGGGTGGGGTTTGACCCACTCAAGCTGAATGTCGTGGTAATTCCGGGCGTAAATGATGGGGAAGTTTTAGATTTAGCCGCGCTTACCATTGAACGCCGGTGGCACGTCCGATTTATTGAGTTTATGCCAATTGGCAACGGCGATTTATTTGATGGTCGCGGGTGGGTGCCATCAGCGCAGTTGCGGCAGCAAATTAGTGATCGCTGGGGATTGGTCGAATCGCGAGTCACAGGTGCTGGGCCGGCTGACGTATTCCAAATTCCTGGTGCCAAAGGCACACTAGGATTTATCAGTCAAATGTCAGAATGTTTTTGTGATCGGTGCAACCGGATGCGCCTCTCAGCAGACGGCTGGTTGCGACCGTGCTTGTTAAATGAAACTGGCCAGATCGACTTGAAAACGGCTCTGCGAAGCCGAGTTCCCTTAGCTGAGTTGAGGGAGAAGGTGCGCCAGTTACTCGGTCTCAAACCAGAGATTAACTTTAAACAGCGCGAGTCAGGCACGGCTGCCGGCATCTATACGCGCACCATGTCACAGATAGGAGGTTAGTCAATTGTCCTTTGTCACTTGCCCTAAGACAGTAAACGCAGGACAAAAGACAAGTGACCTAAGCTTTGCGGGAATAGTATTCAACCACAAGCAGTTCGTTAACTTGTAGAGCCACCCATTCGCGCTCAACAACGCCGTTGACCTTACCAACCAAGGTGTTTTTGTCAAACTCCAAATGGCTGGGCGTGTGGGCCAAGCCTGGGTTGGCCAAGTTGGCTTCAACTATCTTGCGGGAAGCTTCTTTGTCTTTAACCGCAATGATTTCTCCCGGCCTGCACTGATAGCTGGCAATATTGACTCCACGACCGTTGACGGTAATGTGGCCGTGATTTACCAGCTGACGGGCGGCTGGAATGGTGGGAGCCATGCCCAAGCGGAAGACGGTGTTATCGAGACGCATCTCCAACAACTGCAGGATGACCTGGCCGGTGGAGCCGGTGACTCGGCGGGCTTTGCGGACATAGCGCAGCAGTTGCCGTTCCGTGAGACCATAATTGAAACGGAGCTTTTGCTTTTCCTCAAGGCGGATAGCATACTCAGACCGTTTTTTGCGGTTTTGGCCATGTTGGCCCGGTGGGTAGGCTCGTTTCGGCTGTTTGCGAGTAAGCCCTGGCAGGTCGCCCAGACGACGTACAATTCTGAGGCGCGGGCCTCTGTATCGCGACATGGAATTTCCTCTCTATATCCTTCGGTGGAATTTTACCCAGACATTCTAGTATAAACCTTAACGACTGTGACTTACCCGTGTTAAGTTGGATTCATTTTGAGGACATTAACTAGAATGGCTATGCTTCCTCTTAATCGTTTGCACTATGATCTCCCCAGGATCGGCCAAGGCTGTGATCGGGCCGGCAGCCGAAAAGCCAAGCGTTTGATGCGCTTTTCTGTAAGGCAGTTGGTGATTGCCGGGTTACTGGCAATGGCAGTTCCCCAGCAGCCGGCTACTGCCACGCACGGAAATAATTATCAAAGTTGTGCGTCTAAACTGTTAAATGCCGGTCTTTTTCCAGAAACAGTAGCCCCAGCCTGTGCCGGTGCCCTCGATCCTGAGGAAATGGCTAGCTGCGTTGTGAAAATATATCGGAGAACTGACATTGCCGCGACAGATGCCTTGACGACTTGCCGCAGGGTACGGCGTCCCAACGAATTAGCGACTTGCGTGGTGGATATTAGCAAAACTGCTCAAGCCTCATTAACCCCAGACGTTTTAGACAACTGCCGGCGCAGTCTGTTGCCGAAGCGCTATTCCGAGTGTGTGGTCGGTCTCAGCCGTAATATTGATGTAGTTCCCGCTCAAGCAATGACTGTGTGCATTGATGCAGCGGATCGCATTGCCGATTTCGATCCCAGCTTTATCCCCCAAAATCAGCTGCCAGGGACGCCGGCACCCACACCAAATTAACCCACTATTGGGATGAGAGGGGGGTTGGCGGGGGTTTGGGAAACATTCTCCTATCCCCCATCGCCAAAACTAGCGCAATTTATAGCCACGAAGAATCGTCACGTTGAGGAACACAGCCGTGGATGCCGGGAAGCAGCAACAGATTTTAGGTTATTTCCTAGAGGAGGCCAAAGAGCACCTCGAAACCTTAGAAAAAGGATTCTTAGAGCTGCAAGCTACTGTAACAGACCAAGAACGGGTTAACGAATTGTTTCGAGCCGCCCATTCTGTTAAAGGAGGCGCTGCAATGCTGGGTTTCAACAGCATTCAGCAAATTTCTCACAGGCTAGAGGATTGTTTGAAAATCCTTAAAGAGAATCAAGTTAAGGTCGATCCAAAGATAGAAGCTCTATTTTTAAAGGGGTATGACGCCCTCAAAGACTTGCTCGAACGTCTCCAAGGACCATTTGGCTTGCGGGAGGAAGAAGGAGATCGCGTGGTTCAAGAAACCGAACCGGCTTTTACTCAACTTCAAGATTATTTGAACAGCCGGATCGCTGGAGGCGCGTCCGATGAAGCGGGTACAGACGCGAGTGTTTTTGGTGATCAAGTGGTGAGTGTTCTTAAACAGATGTTACAACTGTTTAAACAAAAAGAAACGCCAGCCAGTCGCCAGCAGTTACAGAAATTGTGTGCCGGCTTAGCAAAGATGGATGCCGGTGCGGAAACTTGGCTCAAACTTGTTAAAACTGCTCATAAAGCAATTTCTCATCCACAGCATTCTTATGCGATCTTGGCTCCTTTTGTGATTAAAGAACTCAAGCAAGCCAGTGATTTAGTCGTCGTTGGTAAAGCCGAGAAAATTGCACCCAGTTACAGTTTGCAGCAACTAGCAGCCGGTGCACCGGCTGCCGGTTTAAAGCAAGTCGTTGTGGTTGTAGAACCCAAGGCAGCAGCAAAAACGCTGATCCAAGCCTTTAGTAAAGAGCAGCTGGTGCAGTTGGTGCAGTTACTTCATAAAGCCACGAAGTAAAACAGACTTGACGCTTTGCAAGGGCTACTTCAATTAACAGGAAAGAAAGATTCCTGAATTGTTTAACGGGTTGGCTAATATCTACAAAAAATAACTCCCCCATCTCTATAAAAGTTCAGAGAGGGGGAGAAATAGTAAAAATCAAATTTGATTTTTACTAAGGGGTAATTTTACAAATGCCGGTATTACAGGCCACCGTTGTTAACGATATAGACTGTGTTGCTCTCTGGGAAGCCTAAGCTGTATCCAGCGCCTTCTACTAAATCCACCTGCAATTCGTCATAGGGGGGTTCCGGTTCGCTGCCGATGTCATTCAACGCTGTTACCGTCACAAAGGCATCGCGCTGTTCAGGTGCGAACGTCACAGTATTGCCTAATTGGACGTAGTCAATACCCGGGGTGGCGCTACTGGTGCCGGCAACCGCATAATTTACCGTTAGGGAGCCACTGAGATCACCCAGACGCTGGATGAGGAATGAGCCGGTGCTTAGGTCAGCTTCTTCAGCCCGATCATCAGATGCGAAGATGACCATCGTCGGAGTTTCGTTGTCCTTAATGTTGACAGTGGCATCTTTTAAAGGCCCAACACTATAGGTCGTAGAATTGGATAAAGTCAGCTTGACCGACTCAGTTAGCTCCACAGTCGCATCATCAACGGGATTTAAGGTAATGTTGGCAGTGGACTGACCCTCTGGGATGACAATCGTACCCGTCAAGGCGTCATAATCATTGTTCACCTTCGCTGAGCCGCCGCTCGTGTAATTAACTGTAAGATTGCCGGTGGTGATAGGATTTCCGGCACCGTCCCGGCGGCTGACTGTGTAGAGACCCTGATCTGCCCCTTCCCTGGCATTGGGGTTAGCGGCAACGATCTCAACAATGGGAACGTCATTGTCAATAATTGACACCGAGGCTGTATTTTTCGTGGCATCGACGTTGTAGCCGGTAGAAGCAGTCAGCGACACATCCACCGTCTCAGTGCCTTCTAATAGCACATCATCAATCGGCGTTACCGTCAGGGTTGCCGTGCTATTTCCCGCAACAGTAATTTGACCGACCAGATCGGCGGGGTTGGAAGAGGTGACGGTGTAATCTGAGTTATCGGTGGCGGCTGTGCCGGCAACGGTGTAATTCACCACGACAGCGGTTGCGCCACTATTGGTAATGGTAAATCCGCCCGTCGTTTGGCCCTGTTCTGCTGCCGTTGCGTCGCCAGTGGCCACAATCGAGACAGTGGGAACGTCATCGTCGGCAATATTTACAGCAGCCGTAGCCTGGGTGCCAATCGTCGCACCGCCTGTGGGGGTGCCTAATGTCGCAGTCAGGGTCTCATTGCCCTCAACCAGCACGTCCTGCGTAATCGCAATGGTCACGGTTTGCTCAGCCGTTTGCCCGTCAAAGAATCTGACAGTGATGGGAGTGTTGGTGTAATCTACACCGCCGATGGCTGTGCCATCTGCCAGGGTTACGGTGGCGGTTACCTCTCCCGCACTACCGAGGGTACGTTTCACCGTGATCGCGGCTGAGGTGGTGCCGTCTTCGTTGATCGTGAAGGTTGGCGCAGTAAATTCGAGAACACCAGGCTTATCATCGTCAACAATCGTCAAAGTGGCGGTATTTTGAGCACCGATGTTTGCCCCAACAGCATTCCCTAACGTTAAAGTCACCGTTTCATCCTCCTCGTTGGGAGTAGTATCAGGGGTAATCGGAATTATTACTGTCGCTGTTTCTGCGCCATCGGCGAAAGTAACTTCAGTGGGTGTAGCATTATCGTAATCTTCGCCCGGTGTGGCTGTGCCGCCGGCTAGTGTGATCTGTGCGCTAGCTTCCCCATCACTCCCGCCGGTGCGGGTGACGGTAACTGCGACGCTGATCGGTGTCCCATTTTCATTGTATTGGTAGGCTGCCGCACTAAACTGTAGGGTGCCAAGGGCCGGCGGCGCAACTTGGCCAGGGGGTGCGGGAGGTGCCGGCACGAAATCCTCTTGAGTGATGGCGGCGACGTTCACATTGTTGAGGACGAGCAAAAACTGGCCCGTCAGCTTATCTTGAATGACGGTGTTCGCTGCGTTTACGTCTGTGCCTTGAAAGATATTGAGATCGGTAAACGCCAGACCAGAAGCCAGCTCAATAAAATCAGTGGTGTCTTCAAAGTCTGTTACGAAATCTGCAATGGTGACGGTTGCGCCTCCACTTTCTTTAGAAATGCCAAAAATATCGCGTCCCTGTCCGCCAGTTAAAGTGTCGCTTCCCAATTCACCGGCGAGGTTGTCATCTCCAACCTCGCCAAATAACTGATCGTTGCCTTTACCGCCCTGTAAACTATCGTTACCCTGACCACCATAGGCGCTATCGTTGCCTTCGTTGCCATAGACAACGTCGTTGCCTTGGTTGCCATAGAGAGAATCATTACCATCTCCCCCAGCGACTAGGTCGTTGCCGATATCACCTAACATGACATCGTTGCCTTGGTCGCCATACATTTGGTCGTTGTCTTGGCCACCTCGCATTGAATCGTTGCCTTGGCCGGCATACATATCATCAGCTCCTTGGTTGCCAAACAACTGATCGTCGCCCAAGTTGCCAAAGATATCGTCATTCCCATTGCTGCCGACTGCGGTATCATTGCCGGCCCCGCCGACGATCACATCCTGAGCCAGATCGTTGCTCAAAAAGTTTTCCAGCCCAGGTAAAGGAACCTGTGTATCAAGTTCGATTACGGGTTGAGGAGTGTCTAAGTCCCCTAGTAAAAAATCATTGCCATCAGCGCCATCAAGGGTATCGCCGCCAACACCCCCCCTGAGTGAGTCATTACCGGCACCCCCCACAAGCACGTCATTGCCTTCGTCGCCCAGCAGTCTGTCGTCGTCTTCTTCTCCCTCTAGCCGGTCATTTCCCTCGCCGCCAGAAAGGGCATCGCTGCCACTGCCGCCTCTTACCAAGTCGTCGCCTGGATCGCCAAAAAGTTGATCATCACCCTGCCCACCTGCAACTAAGTCATTGCCGATGCCGCCCCGGCCTGTATCATTGCCCAGACCGCCGTCTATAGAGTCGTTCCCTTCGTTGCCAAAAATATCGTCATTTCCGATATTGCCAAATAGTTGGTCATCGCCTTGCCCCCCAAATAGTTGGTCATCGCCTTCATCGCCGAGCACGGTATCGTTGCCTTGGTCACTGGCAACGAGGTCGTCTCCTTGGCCCCCACTGACACTGTCATCTCCTTTAGCACCAAGGATCGTGTCGTCTCCCTCCAGACCTAGTAGGGCATTAATACCTGAGGCGTCTATAAAGTCATTATTTGATGAGCCGATGATCTCTGCCATTTTGATGCTCCTAACTGCAAACCTTATTTATTTCCGTGTTCCTACTTATTTTGAGAGTATACCCGCATAAAGGTTCAATTTAATCACTTAGGTAGATGCGAAAAATTCGGTTTAAGAATCATTAACACAGGCTTTTATTTACGGACATAAAAGCCCGCAAAATCTCGATTTTGGCAAGATTTCAGCGATTCAGCCTCTCCTGAGTTTTTTCAACTTAGCAGTTAGGCTTGTTGATATTGTTTAAAAGGTTGATTAGACCTTGAGTTTTACATAATAAAAATTTGTTGAGACGGTTATTTTTCTAGAAAAGTTCCCAGGTTACGAAAAAATTAAGAGGGCTGCGGGCTAAAAGGCAAGTCTTGATTAATGGCATCAATTTCTCGCCGTTCCATTTCGTTGATTTCACCTATATAAGACCGCAAAACTTGGCTAAGACGCTGATTGTAAAATCGGTGCAAACTATGGTTTGGAGTTGCAGGAAAGCCGCGTCGTTTCTTGTGCCGGCCCCCAGCCCCCGGATCGAAAGTTTGGATGCCGTGGTTCACAGCCCAGTCAATGGGTGTGTAATAACACGCATCAAAGTGCAGGCAGTCGATTTCATCAAAGCTTCCCCAGTAGCGCCCATAAAGTTGGTCGCCTTTGGTAATACAAAAAGACATTCCTATCGGTTGCCGTTCGTCTGCTTCTGTATAAGCCGCAACAAACAAAACTCGATGCCGATAGTTGTGATGCAACTGTTCAAAAAACCGTTTAGTTAAGTATTTACTTCCCCACCAGCCAAATTTGTCGCAAGTATTTTCATAAAAGCTATACATTTTGGAAAACAGGGGTTTGGGAATTTCATCGCCCGTGAGGGTTAACAGTCGCAGGCCGGCTTTTTCCACGGCTTTGCGCTCTCGTTTGATGTTGCGGCGCTGGTTCGCGTTGAAGGCTCCTAAATAATCATCAAAGCTATCAAATCCATTGTTTTGCCAAATGTAGCTGTGGTGCAGCCAACTTGTAAAGCCGTGGCGTTCAAGAATTGGTCGCCATGCGGGATCGACATATAAAAAATGAGAGCCAGAAATGCTGTTGCGAGCGCAGAAATGGTCAATGGCATTAACCATTAAGCCGGTCATTTCGTCTTCATCTTCTGAAGGGGCGATTAAAAAGCGATAGCCTTCTGCCGGCGTAAACGGACTCATACCGAGCAATTTGGGATAATATTCAATGCCCAGCCGGTGGGCCAAATCTGCCCACTGGTGATCAAAGACAAATTCGCCGTAGCTATGACCTTTGATATAAAGTGGGGCAGCAGCGATCAGCTGCCGGTCTCGCCATACAATCAAGTGATTGGGCAGCCAACCGGCTTTTGCCGTAGCACTGCCAGAGGTTTCCATATTGTTCAGCCATTCCCACTCTAGAAATGGGGTTTTCAGCGGTAAAGCCAAAGCATCCCACTCGGACTGGGGTACAGAGGCGATTTTGTTAATCCACGCAACCGAATAGCTTGGCTTGAGCTGTTCAACCATAGGTGGGATGGGGGGCTAGGGGCTAGAGAGGGAAAGGGGGAGAGA
Organism: Microcoleus sp. FACHB-68; assembly: GCF_014695715.1. Lineage (NCBI taxonomy): Bacteria > Bacillati > Cyanobacteriota > Cyanophyceae > Oscillatoriales > Microcoleaceae > Microcoleus > Microcoleus sp. FACHB-68. The sequence goes on along the minus strand of NZ_JACJOT010000015.1, from coordinate 104,061 downwards.
GGGAGATAGAGGCTAGTGTTGGTTTCTCTGTCCTTGCTCTTGTGCAGCGCTTTCCTAATATAGGGTAATGCAATCACTCATCACGCTGCCGGCGATAGTGCAAAAATACTTCCTGTCCAACCGGCTTAACTTCTAACAGTTCCAGACGAGGGGCTTGTTCGGTTAAAAATCCGTTGCCGTCTACGGGGGTTGGGGCTGTCGATCCCCCTAAAATTAACGGACAAACGGTGATCCACAATTCATCAATCAAATCAACGGCTAGCAATGAAGCGATGAGTTCGCCGCCTCCTAAAACTGCAAGACGCTTTAACCCTAAAGTGGCCAGATGTTGTAGGGCTGCGGGTAAGTCTATTGCTTGCTGGGATGTCTCGATGGCCAAAATTCGCTCGAATCCTGGCTGTTCTCGCCACCGGCTTTCTCCCGCAGCGGTAGTAAGCAACCAGCGGGGGATCGGTTGCTGAAAAAATTTTAAGTTGGAGTCAATGTTAGCTGAGCGTGAACACACTATCTGCACCGGCTGGCTGGGTTTGCCTTGTTCCTGGCGCTGTTTGAGGAGTTCGGGGTGGGTGACTCTCATGGCGCTGCCACCGGCACGCAGGGTGCCGGCTCCAAATATCACGCCATCGGCTGTAGCCATTTGGTTTTCCAGGTGGGCTTTATCTGCTGGGGAACCGAACAGCACTTGGTTTCGTGAGGCTTCCGCAATTTTGCCATCAGCACTCATGGCAACAACTACTATTGTCTCAGGGCGCGTTAAATTGTTTTGCATCATCTCGTTATAATCTGTTAATTTTTACGAATTTGCGATTAATCTGCGGATTATTTAGGTTAATATTTCAAGAGAAAGTTGACGTAAATCAATTGCAGTCTTACCACAAAACAGTAGGATTTGTAAAATGCCAAATGCAATTATTTAAAAAAGCCTGTTTACGTCTGGCGAAGTTTTAATAGCATTTTGGTTTTGATCTGTCAAATTATGGGCGGCACACCAAATAGCCCCTATAATTGATTGAAATGTAGTGACTGATGTTGTTGACCAGCCGCTCTGTGCTGGCATAAACACTTCACCTAAGCCCCTAAGATAGTGGTGGATGGATGCCTAATCTATCCGGTCTATTGAAACAATTTCGTTTTACTGAGATCGGTCCGACTTCCTTTCGCAGAATTCTGCTGTCGCGCATCTTACTTCTGAGCGTGCCGGTTCTACTGCTTGGGGAATATGGGACTTACCGAAAGGCACGCTCTGGCCTACTAGAAACTGCCCGCCAGAACCTTTCTGAAAGCGCTGTTAGAAAGGGAGAAAGAATTCAAGACTCCATCAAAGCATTACAAGCGGGACTGATCACAGCCAGTGAAACCACAGCCCTGCAATCAGGTTCGTTAGAGGTATCTAAACAATTTTTAGAGCAGCTGGCGCAACAATTGCCAACCCCGATCCAGTGCATTCAATTGACGAATGTAAAGACGGGCGCAATTGAAGTGAGTACCTGTGGAGTGCAACCGATTGGAGAGCTGCCGGCTAATATGTGGCCTCAGCGGCGTGATCGACTGGTTCCAGAAGCTTCAGATGTGCGAGTCACAGCGCTGCTGCCCAATGTCTCCCAAGAGGCATTGCCGGCGAACCAAACTGCCACAATGAGCGGTGAAAGCAAACTCAGTTTGCTGTTAAGTGCGCCGGTTTACGATCAGGGCACGGGGGAATTGCGCTACGCGCTGAGAATTCAGTCAGCACTGCTTGAGCCAGAGAAGGATAAACCAAGATCTTTATCTGGCTATACGGTGGTGATTGGCCAAGATGGAACGATTCTAAATCATCCGAATGCCAGCCGAGTGGGACGGAACATTCAGCAGGAGAAAGACGCCGAACGACTCAGAAATATGGTGGGTACGGCGCTCAACGGGAAAACAGATTTTGGCCACCTATTTGGGTTTGAAAACAAAGGTGTGGAATTGCTGGCCGGCTATACGGCGATTCCTAGCCCCATTACCAATGATCGCAATCAAAAGTGGATCATTTTAGCCATCACTCGTCTGGATAACGCCCTGGCCGGCTTAGAAGAAATTCAGCACGTTCTGGTGACGCTGATTTTGGGTTTGTTAGCGGCTAACCTGCTGGCAACCGTCTATCTATCTCGCGATCTGGCGCGTCCTTTAGAAAAACTTGGCTACTACGCCCTAACAGTAGAGGGCAGGCGCTCTTTAGATCGAGTTCCCCACAACTTCAAAATCAAGGAGTTCAATCAACTGGCAGAATCGCTCGACAGTATGGTAGAGCGGCTGACAGCGTGGGCGGAGGAGCTAGAAACGGCATGGAAGGAAGCAAAAGTCGCCAACGAACTGAAAAATGAGTTTTTGGCCAATACTTCCCACGAGCTGAGAACGCCGCTGAATGCGATTATTGGGTGCATCCGGCTGGTGCGCGATGACTGCTGTGATGATGAGGAAGAGGAAATGGAGTTCTTGCAGCGGGCGGATGACGCTGCAATTCATTTGCTTGACATTATCAATGACGTGCTTGATATTGCCAAAATTGAAGCCGGCACCTTGTCGGTGATCACTGAGCCGGTCGATCTCCCAAAATTACTCAGGGAAGTCGTAGATTTACAGACAAGCCACATTCAACAGAAAGGCTTGCAGTTAAATTGGCACGAGCATCCAGAAACGCTGATTGTCGAAGCGGATACCGCGAAGCTCAAGCAGGTGCTGCTCAATGTCGTAGGCAACGCGATTAAGTTTACCGATACCGGCAGCATTACCCTGAAGACTCGGATAGAGCCTTGCCAGTCAACTCAGTCAAGTCCCCAAGCAGCAACAGCGGCACCTGTATGCGAGTCTCGTGTGATTGTCGCGATCCAAGATACGGGAATTGGCATCGATCCCACCCAGCAGCACCGGCTGTTTCAACCGTTTGTGATGGTGGATGGCAAGCGAACTCGCAAGCATGGTGGCACAGGATTGGGGCTGGCCATCTCTCGGAACCTAGTTGAACTCATGAAAGGCTCCATTACCCTGCACAGTTCTGGGATAGGCCAAGGCACGACGGTTGAAATTGCTTTGCCGCTGATCGATATGACGCCGTCGCCCTCGCCGGCAGCAACTCAGAAAACGGAAGAAACCCAACCGCACACCGAGCACGCGGATCGACCCTCCCCCGCTTCCGAAATGCCGATCGCAAACCCCAATCCGTCCTAAACCGGCACCGCTAACCCTCCCCGCTTCATTGACTCGGTTAAAGCGCTGAGAATTCGCACCAACTCCACACCCTTCCAACCTGACGAAACAGGGGAGGGTGTTTTTTTGATGGCACAGTTCAGAAAGTGATCGCAAACCCGCGCTAAAGGCTCAGCCGGCTCTAAGCTGAGTACCTCACGAGGCTCAACCGTTGGGGTAAATCCTGTGCCGGTGCCCTCTAAATAACCTGGATATAAGCTCAGCACTGCCTCCGGTGACATTTCATCAAAAATTAAAGTCCCGTGGCTACCCACAACCCCCAACCGTCTTTGTTTATCGGGATTGCACCAGCACAAGTGGATAAACGCTTGAAAGCCGGTGGCATAACTGAGTGTCACCCAGACTAAGTCAGCCAAATTCTTTTCCCCCTCTCGCTGAAGCCAGACAGTGCCGGTGGCTTGCACTTGAGTGGGAACAAGCCCCAGCCAGGTATTAAAAATGTTAATGTCGTGGACGGCCAAATCCCACAAAGCATCAACATCCGAGCGAACCGGCCCTTGGTGGGTGCGGGTGGCATAGCCGTAGCGCAACTGGCCCAGACAGCCCGACTGAATCGTTTTCTCGCCCTGTTCGACCGCTGGGTGAAACAGGTAAGTGTGGTCAACCACCAGAACACAGCCGTGGTGTTCCGCCAGATGGCACAGTTCCACAGATTCAGCGACATTCAGTGTTAAAGGTTTTTCTGCCAGGACGTGGTATCCCTGCGTGAGCGCGTCAGCAATTAAGGCATAGTGAGTCAGTGCCGGCGTTGCGATCACAACCGCCTCAATTGCCGGCAGGTGCCGCACCTGCGCCCAGTCGGTAGCCCAAATTACGCCGGCATCCAACTTCGACCGCTGCTGGAGTACGCTCAAGCGTTCCGGATGGGGGTCTACCACAGCCACAATCCGCGCTAGGGGATGTTCTAGGAAATTGCGAACCAAATGGGCACCCCACCGGCCAGCGCCCAATACCGCAATCCCCATCGGCTTTTCGATTTCAGATGTTAGATTTTGCATTAATTCCTAACTTATAATTGACTGTTCGCCTATTTTTCTTAAATTTCAAACTTTGGCGCGAACGATATGCCGTTACACATCAATAAATGCAACACGGTTCAAGCCTGTAATTGAGTTAAGATGCCGGCTCTTCAAAAGTTTATTACAAAAATTTTCTACAAAATTTTAGAGGTTTAAAAATACAGTCGCTGACTTTTTAATTTTTACTGTTTGTAATATTTAATTTGCTATTGACAGGTTATAATTATCATAATCAGATGGTTGCAAAAATATTATTTACGCACAGATTTCTATTGTAATATAATACCATACAAATTTTTGAAACCCTTATTTTTTCAAAAAAATTATAAAAAATTTCTGCAAGACTCAGCAAAACCGCACATTTTTTGATGTTCATCCATTCTAATCATTCCAACTAATAGAAAAGCTTTCTTTCAAGGCTCAAAATCGGGATGAGATGCCTCATGCAAAGACAAAAAAGCTTCTTGGGCAGCAGCTTGTTGAGCGGCTTTAATTGACCGGCCTTTGCCTTGACCCAACCGGCGGCCTTCCAGCAACACCTCAGCCGTGAATCGCTGGGCATCATCGTGAACTTGCGTCGTTTCCTTAACGCGATAAACCGGCAAAGCTTTGTAGTGCGCTTGAGTCCATTCTTGGAGAGCGGCTTTGTAATTTTGGCGAGCGGGATCAGTGCGAATTTCAGTCGCTAGTTGCTTAAAATGAGAATCCAGCCACGGGCGGACAAGTTCCAGCGTGTGCGTACTTAGATAAAGCGCCGCTAAGACAGCTTCCAAAGAATCTGCCAAACGTGACTCCAAGCCGGCTGTGTCAGCAGCAGCACTATTAGCAACCAGCAAATAACGGTCCCAACCGTAGCTATCAGCGATCCTTGCCAGAGCGCGATCACTCACCAACACCGAGCGAATTGCGGCAAACTCACCCACTTGACAGTCTGGATAAGTTTCTAATAACAACTCTGCCGCCGCCAGACGCACCACGGCATCTCCGACAAATTCTAGTTGCTCATAATTAGCTGCCGGTGAAATTGTCGGATGAGTCAGTGCTAAATCGAGCAGTTGCCATTGCACCGGCGAGTTTTCAGAAAGTCCTAATTTTTGGAGCAGTTTTTGGAGTTGCTTTTGGCGGTGAGGGTGAGTGAGGGTCATGACAGAACAGCTTGATTGGAATTTTAGAGTTTGAAGTTTAAATGTTATCGCCAATTCAAATTCTAAAATCTAGAATTCCAAATAAAAAAGGGGAGAGAGTCGGACATAAGCCGGGTTCTGTTTTCCTAGCTGACGCGCAGCTAAGAAGGCAGCTATCTATCTCCGACGCCTGTTACCAGACGCCTCTAGCGGTACATCTCGACGGAACGGGTAAAAGACCAACCGTAGTTCCTCTGACCTTGCTCCCAACCGGGGTTTACCGAGCCAGCGCCTCTCGACGCTGCTGGTGCGCTCTTACCGCACCTTTGCACCCTTACCAAAACAGCCCTGAGTGCTGAGTGCTGAGTTTAAAGAGACTCACGACTTAGGACTCAGGACGAAGTTTGGCGGTATCTTTCTGTGGCACTTTCCTCACGGTCACCCGCACTGGGCGTTACCCAGCAAGTTTGGTCTTTCGGGAGCCCGGACTTTCCTCAGACGGGTTAGCACGCCCATCCGCAACCACCTGCGCCTACTCTCTCCTTAATTCCAGTCTAATTCCTTGAGGGACTTTTTACGCTTACCGCTTGGAATACCAAGGAAGGGCGTATGTCCACTCAAGTTTTTTGACACTTAACAGGCAATACAAAGCGTAAGAGGGCTTCACCTCCTCAGGACTGGTGGGATCACTCAGCCGCAGCACCAGTCTCAGGGAAAATGAAGTCCAGGGGTTTGTGGAGCCAGATTTTGGCTTGAGCTGAGAGCGTTTGATTAAAGGCGCGGCGGGTTTGAAGGGGCCAATTTCTGACTCGCGTTTCAGGACAGTTTCAGAGGTGAGTTTTTCCTTGAGGTTTTTACCTGGGGCAATTACGCTGTCAACTTGGGGTTGAAACAAATCGTAAGTTAAGCCCTGTGTAAGTCGCACAATTCGCTGTGTTTGCCCATCTGGGCCAATCAGACAGCAGCTTTCCCAATCCACGTCAATGTCATATTCTGGGGAATTATTTTTAATGTTAATGACTAACTCACGCAGTTCCTCGAATTGGTAACGTTCTTTGAAGTCAAATTTAACTTCAACCAGATCGGCAATATCTTTGTCGGCAAGTTGTTGCCTAAAGCTCGCTCGCTCAAATTTAATCGTGATTTGCTCTCCGATTGAGTTGATGGATTGGTAAAGGACGGATGTGACGACTATCACATAAATAGTCAAAATTAGGAGGTCGTATTCAGTCATGACCTAAACGAGCGTTTCTATTGTTGAGTTTCGGGCGAGTAACACGAGCAGCGCGATGATAAAGAACGAAGGGATCGAGGAAGCAATTTTTTAATTGTGTGTGAGGGGGTTAGTGCTAATTGTTCTGACCTTTCTTTGTAAATTTGTCCGCAATTATCGGGATACGTTTTAATTCAAGATTTTAGGATTTAGATATTTGAGCTAAATCTAATTAATTTTTGACAGCACTATTAGATGCCTCAAATATTAACTTAAAATCTTGCTATATTAAGGTTTCTTCTTAATTGCAGAAAAATTCTCAAACCAGCCCCGTTTCCAGAAAAAATAGACCAAACCAAAGGCAGTTGTAAACATTACTACCCAGCAGAGCGGATAGCCAAAATACCAATTCAGCTCTGGCATATTCCAAGGTGATGTTTCTACATTAAAGTTCATGCCGTACACGCCGGCAATAAAGGTCAGGGGAATAAATATACTAGAGACAACAGTTAAAAGTTTCATGATTTCATTCATTCGGTTACCCATTGAAGAGAGATAAACATCCATCAAACCTGAAGTTAGCTCTCGATAAGTTTCTACCATATCCATGACTTGAACGGCGTGGTCATAACAGTCTCGCAGGTAAATTCGCACGGATGGGCTGAGCAGATCGCTGCCATCTCGAATCAGGGCATTAATTGCATCTCGCTGTGGCCAAATAGCGCGACGCAATGCAAGTAATTCGCGTCTGACTTGATAAACTTTTTCTAATGTTTGGCGAGTTGGGTTCATTACGACTTCATCTTCTAGTTCGTCAATGCGCTCACCATAATCTTCTAACACGGGAAAAAAGCCATCAATAATTGCATCTAACAAAGCGTAGGCTAAATAATCTGCCCCACTTTTGCGAATACTGCCGCGATTTGCACGAATGCGTTCGCGCACCGGCCCAAAACAATCGTGTTCTGGTTCTTCTTGCACCGTGAGTAGGTAATGTTTCCCTAAAACCAAACTGACTTGCTCAATCCAAAAACCGCCTGTCTTTTCTTTGGGCATCACCATCTGAGTAATGATCACTAAGTGGTCATTATAATCAGCGACTTTCGGACGTTGAGGCACGTTAACGATATCTTCTTGGGTGAGGGGATGCAAATTAAAAACTTGACCGAGTTTGCGCCAAGTTTCTTGATTGCCTAAACCCAGAACATCCACCCAAGAAACTGACTCGGTATCTAAGTAGGGCGCACAAGCTTCGGGCGTGGTAACTTTGTGCCGGCTGGCATTGGCTTCGCAGTAATCTATCAGCACAATATCGGGAGGCGGGGCATTTGGTTCAAGGTCAAGGGTGCCCGGTAAACTGCCTGGTTTATCAAAGAAGTAATCAAAGTAATCTTCTTCTTCCTCGTCAGCTTGGATTTCGAGTTGGGAAGGTGATATGCGGTTTTCTGTCATGTTATGTGACCTGAACAGATTTGCACTCGTGATTTTAAGCGATTTATCCTAAATTCTGTGTATCTATTGGTTACATTTACAGGGCTGCGCTCAAGTTCCCCTATCAAAAAAGCAGCTTGCCAGGAAAGGCAAACTGCTTCTATTGTTCAGCAATTAATTACTCTTGACGAGTGACTGCTGACGGCTAAGTGCTGAGAATTACATCATTCCCATGCCGCCCATGCCGCCCATGCCGCCCATGCCACCCATGCCGCCCATGCCACCCATGCCGCCCATGCCGCCCATGTCAGGCATACCGGCACCTTTCTTTTCAGGCCGTTCGACAACGAGGGCTTCGGTGGTGAGAATCATACCGGCAATTGAACCGGCATTCTGTAGGGCTGAACGCACGACTTTGGCAGGGTCGATGATGCCGGCGGCGAGTAAGTCTTCAAACTTGCCGGTGGCGGCATTGTAACCCATGTTGAACTCTGAGTCGCGCACTTGCTCAACAATGACGGAACCTTCCACGCCGGCATTATCGGCAATTTGACGCAGGGGGGCTTCCAAAGATTTGGCGACGATTTCTGCCCCAATTTTTTCTTCGCCAGTCAACCCGGCTTTGAACTCATTCACTTTTTTGACCAAGTGAATCAGGGTGGAACCACCACCGGGCACAATGCCTTCTTCTACAGCGGCTTTGGTGGCGTTGAGAGCGTCTTCAATCCGCAATTTCCGGTCTTTGAGTTCGGTTTCAGTTGCCGCACCCACTTTAATCACGGCTACGCCGCCAGCGAGTTTAGCAATGCGTTCTTGCAGCTTTTCTTTGTCGTAATCCGAATCGCTTCTTTCTAATTCTTTCCGCAATTGGGCGATCCGCTTTTGCACGTCGGTTTTGTTGCGATCATCGGTGCTGGAGACGATCGTTGTCGTGTCTTTGGTGAGCGTTATCTTCTGGGCAGTCCCTAGCATCGTTAGGGAGATATCGTCAAGGCTGAGACCGACTTCTTCGGAGATCAGCTGTCCGCCGGTGAGAACGGCGATGTCTTGCAGCATGGCTTTGCGGCGTTCGCCAAATCCAGGGGCTTTAATCGCGCAGACGTTGAGCACGCCTCTGGCTTTGTTGACAACCAAGGTGGCTAAGGCTTCGCCTTCTACATCTTCGGCAATGATCAGCAACGCTTGGCCGGCGCGGGCGACTTTTTCAAGCACCGGCACCAATTCCTGAATTACGTTAATTTTCTTATCGGTAATCAAGATGCGGACGTTTTCATATTCAACCACCATCCGTTCTTGATCGGTGACGAAGTAGGGAGAAATGTAGCCGCGATCAATCTGCATCCCTTCCACCACATCCAATTCTGTGGCGATGGATTTAGATTCCTCAACGGTAATGACACCGTCTTTGGTGACTTTATCCATTGCTTGGGCAATCATTTTGCCGATTTCTTCATCGTTGCCGGCTGAGACGGTTGCAACTTGTGCAATTTCGCTGCCTTCCACCGGCTTAGCAATCGCCTTGATTTCTTCAACCAAGAAAGCGATCGTCCGTTCAATTCCTCGCCGCAAACTCACAGGATTTGCGCCGGCGGCGACATTCTTCAACCCTTCGCGTACCAAAGCTTGAGCGAGCACGGTGGCTGTGGTGGTGCCATCGCCGGCTATCTCTTTGGTTTGCGACGCGACTTCCCGAATCAGCCGAGCGCCGGTGTTCTCCAGAGGATCTTCTAATTCAATTTCTTTAGCAATCGTAATTCCATCATTAACAATTTGAGGCGCACCGTACTTCGACTCTAGCACCACGTTGCGGCCCTTGGGTCCCAGGGTAATCCGCACCGCATCGGCTAGGGCGTTGAGTCCCTTCTCCAACGCCCGCCTAGATTCTTCATTAAATGCAACAATTTTAGCCATGAGTCGTTTTTTTTAGTTCTCCAAGTAGACAATTTAGCACTCCCAGGTGTTGAGTGCTAAATTTTTGAGTGTGGAGCACCGAACAAAGTTGAGCGGATTTTAGCCCATAGGGCGTTAAGCTGCTAGGCAAATCAGTTTTTCTGTTGAGATTCGGGGGAGAGACGAATAGGGAATGCTGAATTAGATGGGCGTTAGCTTAGTCGGTGGCAGTGCAGTCAGGGCCATGTAGGGTTGGTTGGCCCTTGTCCGCAGGAGCCAGAATTTTCCCAACTCTGGTATTTTATATAAATAAAATAATTTAATCAATCAAGCTTCTAGTCTTAGGATTTTATTATGACAGCAGAGGAATGGAATTAGGAGCCGGCAAAACTTCGAGTTTTTGCGGTGGGAATTCTGCCATAGGAAAACGAAGATATCTTGGCACCTTATTTTATCAATAGGGTTTACATCTAATTACTTATGACAATTATTCAGATTGGGACGACGAATGGCTCGGTTTCTATTACATCCGGGCGCAAGAGTAAAGGGAAGAAAAACTGAAGCAAGTATCCACAATGGGAAGACGGGCGAGTTTTGGGTTGAATTTAATCTTTACAAAATTTTTACCAAATTCGCCCTTTTTTAGAGAAATGCAAAATGTTGAATTTACAATCCCCCTTACCCATATTAATTCTATAAGTTTCTTTGGCAATTTAGAGAATGTTACATTCCCTAAATTCAGCTTAAAAAACCCCGTTTTTGCCCTTATTTAACTGCCACAGCCTCAAGCTTTTCTAAATCTTGAAACAGCGGTGTACTCAAGTAGCGTTCGCCAAAACTTGGCTGCACCATTACAATCAAACGACCGGCATTTTCTGGACGCTTTGCCACTTGGATTGCAGCGGCTAAAGCAGCGCCGGCAGAGATGCCAGAGAGCAAACCCTCTTCCCGCGCCAGACGCCGGCTATATGCCATTGAATCGTCGTCACTAATGGCGATGACTTCATCAATTAAATCGACTTTCAACACTTCTGGAATAAAGCCGGCACCAATTCCTTGAATTTTATGCGGGCCGGCATATCCCCCAGAAAGCACGGGACTGTTGACAGGTTCAACGGCAATGACTTGAAAACTGGGTTTACGCTGTTTAATCACCTCAGCGACGCCGGTAATGGTGCCGCCGGTGCCAACCCCAGCCACCAAAATATCCACTTCGCCATCTGTATCTGCCCAAATTTCTTCCGCTGTGCTTTCCCGGTGGATTTTAGCATTGGCCGGGTTACGAAACTGTTGCAGCATAAAGGCATTGGGGGTTGTGGCCACAATTTGTTCGGCCCTGGCAATTGCCCCTTTCATGCCTTCAACGCCAGGGGTTAATTCTAGCTGCGCCCCATAAGCTTTCAGCATTGCCCGCCGTTCTTGGCTCATGGTTTCGGGCATCGTTAAGATTAAGCGGTATCCCTTGGCTGCTGCCACCATTGCCAAGGCGATGCCGGTGTTTCCAGAGGTGGGTTCCACTAAAACTGTTTTTCCCGGCTGAATTTCACCGGCTTCCTCAGCCGCCTGAACCATACTAATGCCAATGCGATCTTTAACAGAAGAGGCTGGGTTCATCCCCTCCAACTTCACAACAATTCTGGCAACACACCCTTCTGCTTGGGGAATTCGATTTAGCTGAACTAAAGGTGTGTGGCCAATTAGTTCTGTAACATCATGAGCAATCCGCATAACTGTTTTAAGTTTTGAGTTTTGAATTGAGGGATAGCGTAATTTGCTAAACGCTATATGTAATACATAATATTCAATCGCTGGCAATCATCCCGTTTTAGGCACAAATCCTGTAACGAATAGCGCCGCAAAACTTCTTGAGCGGCTAAATTTGATTCTGCCCACACCTCTTGAAGTGCCGCACTCTCCGGCGTCGGGGCTGAATCCGGCTGTCCTTCGCGTTCAACACTTTGTGGCCCTTCTAAGCAATCGAACACTTCTAACAGTGGAATCTGCCAAGGCGGCTTAGCCAACAAATAACCGCCTTTCGATCCGCGCTGACTGCGGACGAAACCCCCACGACGGAGTGTGGTTAACAGTTGCTCTAAATAACGGTCTGGTATCTGCTGACTTGCCGCAATTTGACTGATCTGCACGGGTTCCCCGTGTCCATACCGGCTGGCAAGTTCTAGAAGTGCCACCATAGCGTACTTGACTTTACACGATAGTTCCATGAGTTGCCATCACCCAAAGGCCAACATCGATTTTTATTATACTACGGTTACCCGATGGAGTTTAAGTATTTTTTCTTGACGAACTGGGCTTGCTCGTGACATACTCCTGATTAACGCTCACTAACTACGGTATGTTTATCGGCTTACCGTAGTTTATCTAATTCAATGAGCGACTGAGCAGATTTGTGCTCAAGTTTAGTCAGAGAGAAATGCTGTGATGAAAAAAATAGTTTTAACCACAATTGACGCGATAAGGACTCCCTTTGAACCCGTGGGTGAAACCTTGTTTTGGTCGGGTTACGGTCTGATATATGGAGCAATTACCGGCTTCATGTTTACAGTACAGATAGAGACGAAACCACGCCGGTTTGCCATCATTTGGCGGGTTGCGGCACTAATTGCCGGCACCCTTACTGGAGCCATTGCAGGAGCGCTTCTCGGTGCGTTTGGGGGAGCTTATTTTAAGGAAACCTCTAGCAGTCGTCGGTGCCAGTTTCCTAATTCTCCAAGACATTCCTTTTAATGGGTTTGCTATTGCTGTTTTAGGGAGAATTGGCTGACGACAAGGAAAGCCGGTCTATATCCAAAAGCAAAAATGATTCAAGCCTTGTTTAACCGGCTTCAATTCTTAAAGCGATATTGAACACAAGAAACTCGAAGAAAATCTTTCCCACAGCGCCATTTTAAAGAACAAATTCATAAATTCTTTAAAACTTAGAATCTTCTCATTAAAGAAATCCTCAATAAATAAGAATTAAAGATGATAGTTTCTCCTGTTTTATTAGATCAGTATCCCAACCGGACGCAAACAACCTTTGCCCGCCGATCTCTACTGCCTTTGAAACCCCATGAAATCTGGCAGATTAAAACCGGCGTGGTGCGGACATTTACCTGGAGTGAAGACGGAACGCTGATTCCCCTAGGATTATGGGGTTCCCAGGATATAGTTGGCAAAGCGCTATCAAAAGCTGAACCTTATACCATTGAATGCTTGACGCTGGTGGAGGCAACTGTTTTGCCGGCAAATAACAGTTACGAATTTATCAAAGCGCTGATCCAGCACACTCAACAGTTAGAAGAATTCTTAGAATTGCGGCATTGCAAACCAATTGATGCCTCTCTTTTAAAACTGTTAACTTGGCTCTCTCAAAGATTTGGTCGTGCAGTTGAGCAAGGACAGCTCATCGATCTGCGTTTGACTCATCAAGAAATTTCAGAAATGATCGGTTCAAACCGCGTAACCGTCACCCGGATGCTGAAGAATTTTGAAAAGCAAGGACTCATCAGCCGGCATCAACAGCGTTATATTGTTGTACCCGACCGGCAGCCGTTTTGGCACTATGAAATTTAAATAAAAGCAGGCAGTTTTAACGCAAAGAGCGCAGAAGTCATTACACAATCCTCTACAAATTGTGTGCATTTCCTTTGCGTTCTGTGCGTTAAATATTGTCAGCCTACGCCATGACCATGCCGCCATCGACATTCATTACTTGGCCGGTAATGTAAGCGGCTGCAGAGTCGGCGGCGAGGAAGCGAACAAGGCCGGCAACTTCCTCTGGTTGACCGTAACGCCCTAGAGGAATGAATTTTAAAATTTCCTCAGATTTGAGGCCGTCGGTCATATCTGTGGTGATAAATCCAGGGGCAACCGCATTGACGGTGATCCCGCGAGAGGCGAGTTCTTTGGCAACGGTTTTGGTAAATCCAATGACGCCGGCTTTAGCGGCGCTATAGTTAGCTTGTCCAGGGTTGCCCATTTGACCGGCAACTGAGGCAATATTAATAATACGACCGGCGCGTTGCTTGAGCATAATTTTACTAACTGCTCGCGTGCACAAGAAAACGCCGGTGAGGTTGAGATCAATCACGGCTTGCCAATCTTCTAGTTTCATCCGCAGCAGCAGGGTGTCGCGGGTAATGCCGGCATTATTCACTAAGATATCGACTCGGCCCCATTTTTCAAGGGTGCCATTGATCAGGGCTTCGACTCCATCCGTTTTAGAAACATCTGCTTGCAGCGCCATCGCACTGCCGCCTGCTGCCTCAATTGCCCCGACAATCTCCTCTGCAGCCGCACTTGAGCTGGCATAGTTGACCGCGATCTTCGCCCCCTCTGCTGCTAATGCCAAAGCGATCGCACGACCAATTCCCCGTGAAGCGCCGGTGACAATGGCCACTTGATCGCGCAACCGCTGCAAACTCTCTGGCAATGCTTCCATTTCCAATCCTCTTGTGACTGTGTAACAAACTAGACCATCTTATCGGAACGATGAAGGGTGAAGGGTGAACTGGATAATTTTGCTATAAATTTGCACTACTACGGGAGAATCTAGGTCTTTGAACGATAGGGTTGGGTTAATTTGAAATCTCAAGTTTAAAATTTAAAATTGTATTAATTATAAGCGTCGTATAACGCCGTCGATATATCATAAAAGTGTTCAAACTAACCGCGTAAAAAGAGGATTTTTATGGCAGTTAAAAAGCAATTCAGCAGCTTTCAAGAATTGTTATCTGGTTCCGAGTTGCCGGTTTTGGTAGATTTTTACGCGCCTTGGTGCGGCCCGTGTCAAATGATGGCTCCGATTTTGGAGGAGGTCAATAGCCGGCTCAAAGACCGGCTGAGAGTTGTCAAAATTAACTCCGATAACTATCCTGACTTGGCAACCACTTATCACATTCACGCTTTGCCAACGCTGGTGCTGTTCAAGAATGGGCAGCCGGTGGAGCGCATCGAAGGGGTTCTGCAAGCTCAACAGTTAATTCAGCGCTTGCAACCCTTAATTTAAAATTTTTGTGAATGACAGACTGTTAAGGGAGGGAAAGAAAAATAAAATTAACAATCCTGGTAAAAGAAGAATTTAGGCTTACAATTGGCTGATAAAGTCTAGATTCAAGCTGAAATACCGACAATTTCAGATATTTACTCGTGATTTTTGCAATCAGCAAGAGTTGCTACTTTAGGGGACAAAAATGAACAAAAAACTAGGAAGCCTTGCATTTGCCACACTGTTAATCACGATGGGTTTAACCCATCGAGTGAACGCTCAAAATGCATCGACGATTGAACGGCTTTTAAACACAGGAGAATGTCGGGGGTGCAATCTGGATGGTCTTGTCTTAGCAGGCCGGCGATTCCTTGATCCCATCATTTTTGAGGGAGCGACTTTAAGAGGTGCAAACCTCAGCGGAGTCTCCTTTTCCTTCGCCGATCTCAGTGGTGCTGATCTCAGAGGCGCTAACCTGAGTGGTGCTGATTTAAGAGGTTCTCTGTTAGTCGGTGCAGACCTCAGAGGCGCTAACTTAGAAGGTGCAAACCTGAGCTTTGCGAACCTCAATAAAGCGCAGCTTGATAATGCCACTCTCGCAAAGGCTAACTTGACAAACGCTCACTTAAGTGCATTTATGCGCCAAGCGAACTTGAGTAACGCGATTCTTCGAGGCGCTCAAATGGGTAATGCAACCCTAGAGTTTGCAAATTTAAGGGGTGCAGATTTCAGACCCTTCGGTGAAGGGGAAGGGATGGTGCCAACGAATTTGCGTTATGACATGAGTACGTGTAATAAGCGGGAAGCCAACGACTTTAGTTCCTGTACAGTCACACCGGCTAACTTGAGAGGTGCCGACTTGAGAGGTGCCAATCTAACGAATGTAGATATGACGGGTGTTAATGTGACCGATGCTATCAGAGACTAAAAAATCCAGGCAGATGGGGAGTCTATCTCCAAGCTTTTAACTTTTTAGGGGTGCCGGCTTGCACCCCTATTTCATTTTCAGTTTTTAAGGTTTAAGCAATTCTACTTGATAAAAAAATAGTTGAGACAATAGCCCTATCAAAGGCCGGTTGGAACTTTTTGTAAGACGCCTTAACAAACCAGTACAGTTCTGCCTATCTTTCAATCTCCCACTGTCGCCGTGTTCAAGGGAGAGTTGAATCTTTTTGTTACCTTTAGAAAAGGTTGAAGGGATTGCTCAATCGCGAACAGCAATAACTCATCGGTAGGGTTCCTGATCTCTCCAAATTCTTTTGTAAAGACGGAATAGTTAGATAGATTTTTTCACGGGAGAAACGCCCCTTCCCCAGGTAGGAATATTTAAGGTTCCAAGTTTTCCATTAAATAAATTTTGGCTTTGAGCTTTTAGGAATGATTATGGCTGCAAATACCGCACACATCAAACGCTTGCTAGAAACCAAACAGTGTCAGGGAGGTGACCTGCGTGATGCTAACATGGCTCGGTTTAATCTCAGTGGTGCTGACTTGAGTGGTGCCAAGCTGTCCTATAGCAATCTTAATGGTGCCACCCTTAGCAATGCTAATTTGAGTGGTGCTGATCTGACTTTTGCCAATTTAGTCGCTGCTGATTTAACAAAAGCAGACCTCAGTGGCGTTGACGGGAAAGGCATCAATCTGCTAGATGCCAACCTCAAAGGGTCTAATATTAGAGGGGCCGAACTGATTTTTGCCAACTGTGTGAATACCAACTTGCAAAACGCCAACTTGAGTGGTGCGGATTTGGAAGGCGCTAATTTAATTGGTGCGGATCTCGAAGGTGCTAATCTCAGCGGTGCGGGACTGAGTGGGGCGAATCTCAGTAATGCAGTTTTAATGGGGGCTAACCTGTCAAATGCTGACTTGAGAGAATGCCAGTTAGTTGGGACGGATCTCAGTGATGCCAATTTGAGTGGGGCTAATCTTTCGAGTGGAAACTTATTAAATGCCAACCTCAGTGGTGCCAACCTAACGGGGGCTAATATTGCCGGCGCTAACCTCAGTGGTGCTCAGTTAGACGGTGCAATAGGACTTTATACCGAAACCCCCGTTACCGTTCGACAACATAATTCGCCCAACTCAGAAGCACCCACATCCGGTTTTTCTTACCCAAATTTTCTCCAGCCAAGTTCGCCCCATGCAAAAACGAATAGCTTGCGTATTCCACGCCCAGGATTGCCCTAGCTGAGTGAGTGAGTGGGGAAAGGCAGAGAGCTTTTTTTACCGGCAACTGGAAAATTAGATGCTTAGTCGCTGACAAAAACCGTCTTTCCCACTTCAATTTTCATCTAACTAAGACCGGCGAATATTAAAACAGCACCAATCTTGCCTGCGCCAGAGGGTAGCCACTATCCAGCCATGTTGCTCTAGCGTATCGGCAACCGGCTTGGCTTGATCTAACAAAACACCGCTAATAATCCCCCAAGTAGTCGGTTTGGCTAACATATCCAGGTGCGGGATCAAGTCAATAATCACTTCTGCCAAAATATTGCAGAGAATGCCATCAACCGGCTCATCTACTAATTTGCCCAAGCGATCCAGACTGCCAAGTTCAAAAACGAGGCGCTTGTTAGAAATGCCATTGAGTTCTCGATTGCTGCGAGCAGATTTTACAGCTAAGGGATCGATATCTACACCGTAAGCCTTTCTTGCACCCAAGAGAATCGCGGCAATCGATAAAATGCCGGAACCGCAACCGATATCAGCAATTAGGGCATCAGTTTTTTCATATCCCAGCCGCATCTCTAATGCTTCTAGACACAGCTGAGTTGTGGCGTGGGTGCCGGTGCCAAACGCTACACCGGGATCTAAGCGTAACAGGTGCCGGCCTGGTTCTTCAGGTAAAGGCAGCCATGCTGGATAGACTAACAACTGATCCCCAATCTCCATTGGATGCCAGTATTGCTTCCAGTTGCTTGCCCAATCTTCCTCATCAATTAAGTGCCACTGCATTGCCGGCGGTGGCAAACTCATACAGAGGGCATCTTGGCGCAGCAACAGAGATAAAGCTGCCAAATCTAATAACTGCGCCTGTTCTTCAGGTAAGTAAGCGCATATCAGGCAGGCATAACCTTTAATTTCACTGGAAGTGCCGCGACAGCCAAACGTTTCCAGCCGCCAGAAGATTGTATCTTCTAGGGCTGGATCGCCCAGAATTTGAATTTCCCACCAGCTATGTGCCAACTTCTTGGAATTAAAAATTAGGAATTGAGAACTGAGAAATGGAGATTGGAAAATGGAAAATCAGCGAGGTTGTGGGATTTCACCACAACCGTAGCTTGCTTGATGAGAAGCGGTGGAATTAAGAAATCAGCATTCGATCAAATAATTTCCCCTGACTCTTTCAAACTTTCTCCCCGCCTAATTCCCTATTTTCCAAGCCTTACAGCGTCACCGTGTAGGCATCACGAATGCCCGAAACTTTGGTAATTTCAGCCAAAATGCCATCAGGTAAGGGATCGTCAAGACTGAGAACCATGACTGCATCACCCCGGACTATTTTACGGCCTACCTGCATACTGGCAATATTGACATTAAAACTACCCAGAAGAGAACCGATTTTGCCAATAATTCCTGGCATATCCCGGTGACGGGTAAACAACATATGGTGAGTGGGGGGCACGTTGATCGGGAACTCATCAACGTTGGTGATCCGAATTTCACCATCTCCGAGGACTGCGCCGGTTACGGAGTGCTCGCCCAGAGAGCCTTTCGCCTCTAGGTGCAACGAGCCGGTGTAGTCACGAACTGAAGCATCGCGTGTTTCCACGACGCGAATTCCGCGTTCCTTGGCTTCAATGCTGGCATTGACGTAGTTAACGCGTTCGCGCAAGGCTTGGGAGAGCAATCCTTTTAGCGATGCCACCACCACCGGCTTGCTTTCACTGGTTGCTAATTCTCCCTGTAAGCGCACATTGAGAAAATCAACGCGTCCCCCTGCTAGCTGGCTCACCAAGTTGCCCAAGGTTTCAGCCAGTTGCATATAAGGTTTGAGCTTTTCGAGTACGTCGGGGTACAAGCCGGGAATGTTCACCGCCGAACGTGCCGGCAGCCCCAGCAGCACATCGCGAATTTGTTCGGCAACGTCGATGGCGACATTGATCTGCGCTTCTGCTGTTGAGGCTCCTAGGTGGGGGGTAAGGACGATTTCCTTAGAAAGTGAACGCAAAGGCGAATCGGCTTCCAGCGGTTCGTTGTTGTAAACATCCAAAGCCGCACCGGCAATTCTGCCTTCTTTCAAGGCGGTTGCCAGCGCCGGCTCGTCAATAATCCCCCCACGAGAACAGTTAATAATCCGGGCGGTGGGTTTCATCTTCGCCAGCGCTTCGGCATTAATTAAGTTAGCCGTCTCTGTTGTTTTCGGGATGTGCAGGGTGATGTAGTCGGATTCGCGGAACAGTACATCGAGATCCACTAAGCGACAGCCCAATTGCTCGGCACGCTCTGTTGAAATGAACGGATCGTAAGCGAGCAGTCTCATGCCCATTGCTTTTGCGGCTGTGGCGACATGGGAACCAATTTTTCCCAGTCCCACGATGCCCAAAGTTTTTTTGTAAATTTCAGCACCGATAAAGGTTTTGCGATCCCACTGGCCACTTTTAACAGATTGGTTGGCGTCGGGAATGTAGCGGGAGAGGGAGAACATCATAGCCAGAGCGTGTTCGGCTGCCGCAATTGTGTTACCTTCAGGAGAATTAACGACGACAATTCCCTGACGAGTGGCTGCCGGCACATCCACATTATCCACACCCACACCGGCACGCCCAATGATTTTTAATTGTGCGCCGGCTTCTATCACCGCTTGGGTGACGCGGGTGCCGGAGCGAATCATTAAGGCGTCGTACTCTGGCATGATCCGCACCAGTTCTTCGGGTGCCAGACCAGTTTTTACGTCAACTTGGGCGACTTGGGAAAGAATATCGATACCGGCTTGGTCAATCGGATCGGAAACAAGAACCTTTGGCATGGTCAGCAGATAGGTTGCAACAGCAAGAGGTGAAAGATCACCGGCAGTGAGCGCAGCCTCTAGCCGCAAGGCATAAGACTGGAGGGCGAGCACAGGAACGGTCTTTTACTCGATGGAAAGGTTTCACCGCAGTAGGTCATTTTAACTGTAATGGAGCCTGAAACTGCCAACTGCCCGAAAGTTTTTACCTTCTGTGGGCGTGACAGGCGGTTCATTCTTATTATCCACTACCGCTTGGCTTTGCTGAGCGCCAGTGGGCTGTGTTTTTGGCTAAAAGATTTGTCCGCTTGTGCGCTGTTAACTAATGGGGGTTTGGCGGTGGATAAGTCCCTCGCTATAAATAAGGAAGGGCGATTTAAAACAACGCAGTTGTTGCGCCCGCTATTTTAGCGACAGGATACAGCCACCCCCAAGTTAATTTTACGGGGTATTGAACCCCGTGAAATTAACAATAGGCATAGGTTTATAGACCAACGATTCTGCATTAGAATCAGTCTCATGACTTTCATCATGAACGACTGCTACCGAATTTATCCAGACGCTAGCCAAGAGCAGACAATGCTGCATTGGCTGGAAATATCTCGCAAGGTGTACAACTACGCTTTGCGGGAAATCAAAGATTGGGTGAATTCGCGTAAATGTAGCTGGGACTATTGTTCGCTGGAACGTGAATACATTATTCCACCCGACAAACTCTTCCCTACCTATTACGCTCAACAAAACGCACTTCCCAAAGCAAAGAAAGAATTTCCTGGATTGGGAGAAGCACCTTCTCAAGTTCTGCAAACTACTATCCGTAGATTGCACGACGCTTGGAATTACTTCCAAAAGAGGGGATTTGGCTTTCCTCGCTTCAAGAAGTTTGGACAAATGAAGTCCATGCTGTTTCCGCAATTCAAAACCAACCCGATTACTGGATGGCAAATCAGTCTTCCCAAAGTCGGGAGAATGCCCATCAACTTGCACCGACCCATCCCAGAAGGGTTTGTGGTCAAGCAAGCGAGGGTCTTGAGGAAAGCGGATAGATGGGAAGTCGTTGTCACGATAGAGTCTGAGGTGTCGATACCAGACGCCCAACCTCATGGAGATGCACTGGGTATCGATTTGGGATTGGAGAAGTTTTTAACTACCTCGGATAGAGAGTTTATCGCTAGACCTCGATTCCTGACATCCTTGTACGGCAAGCTCCAATTACTGCAACGCAAGTATGCCAGAACGAAGACAGGTTCTAAAAATCGTGAGAAGGCTCGACTCAAGGTTGCCAGATTCCACAACCACATCGCTAGTATTCGGAAGGATTGGCAGTTCAAACTGGCTAACCATCTGTGTACCAAAGAAAGTATTGGGATGGTGTTTGTTGAGGACTTGAACTTGAAAGCGATGTCGAGAGGGATGTTGAGAAAACATACCTTAGATGCCGCTGTCGGTCAGTTCCTCAACTTGCTGGAATGGGTAGCGAAGAAACATCAAATCTACTTTGCCCGTGTCAATCCGGATGGAACCTCTCAAACCTGTCCTAAGTGCGGAACGCATACAGGAAAGAAAGAACTTTCCAAACGGGTTCATAAGTGTGATGGTTGTGCGTACGAAACAGCTCGTGATCACGCAGCATCAGAAGTAATCAGGTTGCGCGGTCTAGAACTCATTAGTACGCAGGGACTCTGCGGAATTGAAAACGCCTATGCAGTCTGTCTGCCGGGGATTGATGAAAGTCAGTCTAGGTCAGAGGCGAAACCTCGTAAGAGAAGAACTAGGAATGTCAAATCGTGAGGTTTGGAAGCCTGCCCTATAATCGCAAGATTTAGCGCAGGAGGATGTCACTCTGTTAGGTAGACCGTTAACCACTCTCAGACACTGATTCGCTGCTATGTATTATCTCGTCGCTGTGCTGCCAGACCGCATCAAAGCAGAAGCTGCTTACTCTGCCCTAGAGAAAGAAGGCTTGCCGATGGAGCAAGTGGCCATTCTGGGCAGGGGTTATAAAAGTGCTGATGAATATGGCTTGATTGACCCGAATGAGGAGGCCGGCAAACAAGCTAAACTGATGGCCACTTGGCTGATTCCCTTTGGTTTTGTCGGCGGTTTCATTTTTA
This sequence comes from Microcoleus sp. FACHB-68, assembly GCF_014695715.1. Lineage (NCBI taxonomy): Bacteria > Bacillati > Cyanobacteriota > Cyanophyceae > Oscillatoriales > Microcoleaceae > Microcoleus > Microcoleus sp. FACHB-68. The sequence goes on along the minus strand of NZ_JACJOT010000015.1, from coordinate 82,104 downwards.
ACGCGATCACCGGCTTATCAATTGTTTCCTGGGCCGGGGATTTTGGCAATCATTTTATTGGGGGATTTTTCGGTGCCATTGCCGGTGCAATGGGTAGTGTTTTTGTTGGCGGAGGTGTCGGCTTGATGTTTAGAAGCGGTGAGGCTTTGCCTTACCGCAACCGACTTAATGCCGGCAAATATCTGGTTGTCGTCAAAGGTTCTGAAAGCCTAACGCGCCGCGCTACCTCTATCATCCGCCCGTTTGAGCCGGAAAATATCCAAGGTTATGCAGAACCCGGTAGTGTGTAAGAACCCAGCTTGCAAAATGTAAAAAAAGCGTAAAAAGTCAAGTATCTGAGGAGAGAAACTACTGTAAAAATTTTTCTTTGACCTTTTTAAATTTGACTTTTTACGCCCTTCACTCGCCTCCAAACTGAGCAATTAATCCCACGCGTTCAATCGCAATTTTTATCGCTTGGTTAAGTGGCATTTGCTCTTGTCCTAGATGCGGGTCAAGGTTGGCAATCTCATTGCCATATTGGGAAAAATCAGGTGCCGGCACCCCCGCTGTTACGGCTTTCTTCGCAATTTCTACGGTTGCCGGCACCGTTTGTTTATGATGCCGGCAGGCTGCTAATTCTGGCGTTCCTTGCTTATTTTTAACGGTGGCATAGCCAAACAGCCGGCACACAGCCGGTCGCCAAGCATAGACTCCGCAACGACCATTTCCAGGGATGAGAGGATCGCTTTGATAGAAAACACAAACGCCCAGTTCGTTGTGATCGGCAAGTCGCTCTAACCAATACTGTGCCTCGCCTCGACGGAATAATTCTATTGCTAAAGGCAGCATTTCTAGTGGCGTTGCTTCTACTTCAGGATTGGCACAACATCGACCGCAGCCGGCAGGACATTGCAAGCCGGTTGCCGCTTGAAATGCGGTCGTTTCCTCGTCAATTTGTTGGTAGAGTGCGAGTAATCGCTCAATCACATCAGTATTCATAAACTGCGCTCAATGGCGCGGCAAAGGGAATCTATTAATTTTAGATATTAGATAAACAATTAAGGCAGACTCGACTATTTAGGCGTATAAAAAAAGACAAAAATTTATAAAATTCGTAAAAGGCGATCATTTATTCTAGGTATCTCTACAACGAATGATGTTTTAATCGCGCCGCTCAATCGATAGAATCAGAATAGTGATTAAATAAAATACTGCCAGAATGTTGCCAAGAGAAGAACTGTTAAAAGGCGTTGAAAATCGAGACACAGTGGCTCGTGTGATCGACCAAGCGGATCAGGCGATTAAAACGTGGGAAGTTGTCTTGACGGATTTTCTCTCGCCGCCGGTGCAGGCTGAGGCGCAGCAGGCTTTTAAGCGTCTGACAGAGGTGCAGTTGGTTGCCTGGGGTGGCTATCCGCAGGCAGAAAGACAGCGGCTGGGGATTGCCCGCTCAGAATTGCCCTTAGAACCGGCACAAGTGGAAGTGGCAGCGCTGGAGATTGCCGGCAATTTCTTATTCGATACCGCCACTCACCGAGACTTTATGGGGGCGATTTTAGGCACCGGCATTGTGCGAGAAAAGCTCGGTGACGTAATTGTGTTGGGTGAGCGAGGTGCTCAGGCAATTGTCGTGCCGGAGATGGTGGAATTTTTGGAACTCGAACTCAAGCAGGTGCGCTCAGTGCCGGTGAAAACACAGCGGATTGAGTTGAGCGAGCTGAAGATCAAAGAACCCAAAAAGAAAGAATTAACCACGGTAGAGGCTTCCTTAAGGCTGGATGCGGTGGCTTCTGCAGGCTTTGGGATGTCTCGTAGCAAAATGGTCGATTTAATTGCTGCCGGTGATGTGCGCGTAAATTGGAAAGAAACCACCCAATCTAGCCAGCCGGTTAAATCAGGAGATTTAATTGCAATTCGTGGCAAAGGACGCCTTGAAGTTGGAGAAGTGGCTATTACCAAAAAAGAGCGATATCGCGTTCAACTCACCCGATATATTTAAGCTCAGCTAAAGCGCATTTAATTCCCTATTTTATGGGAGACTCCTAAATCTCCCATTCCACACTCACTTCCTCTCTCCCGGCAGACAACGGTATAGCTGATAAGGAACACCCACGCGGTAATAATGGGCGGCATCGATTGTACAAACAATTTGCTGAGACTCAGCGGTGAGTGGTGTTAAGGCAAATAGCTGCTGTGGATAGTCTTGTTGTTGCAGCAATTCGGGTGCAACCACCCACAAATTGAGCGGGAGTGCCGGCAGTGGTAGTTGAGATAAGTTTTGCCAAACTTGCTCGTAATCTGTTTCCTGCTGCAAAAAAGCCATATAAGAACCGGCATTTTCAGGGAGATCATGTTTGTGAATTTCTAAAGCAAAGCTCACCCCTAGCGCTACATCTTGAAAGGTTTTATATGCCACGACAACTAGGCGGGAAATAGCCGGCTCTAAGCTCATATCTAGCCCAACTCGCTGGGGATGAAAAGGCTTTTTAAAAGCTAAATCAGAAGTAACACAAAGGCAACTAATGATGCCAACCAATAACAGTGTAAAGGGTGTAATCCATCGTGTTAACGGCCTTTTTTTGGGCATTTTCACGCGGGCATTTTGCATTTTCCAAAGGCTTGCTCCGAGTAAGGCACAAAAAGCAGGATAGTAGACAAAGTGATATCGAGGGGCAATCGTAATATCCTTGTTTAATAGATAAACAATTGCCAGAAATGCCAGCAGCACCCAAAGTGTGAAGCTAAGCAGAGTTCGGGTTGCCGGCAGGGTTTCTGAATTGCCCCAGAGTTTTTTCAATCCCGCAAAAAAAAGCCATCCCATCCCCAATCCGAACAAAAGTATGAAGAAGCCGGCAGGAATTATAATCCAAAGAGGTTGCTTTTCCACCGGCAGCATCACAACCATTGTCAGCCAGCCGGCAAGGGTTTGATAGAACGGGGCAATATTGTGGGGTTGCGGTAGCCAATTGGTTTCAGAACGCCCAAAATGACCGATCAAAATTGGCAACCAAGGGATAAACAAGGCAAAGGGCAGAAACCCAAAAATTAAACTATTTTGCAGTTTGTATTTTAGATTTCGGCTGGGGGAGCTAACATTAAAAATTAAAACGAGCGGTTGGGCGATTAGGGCAAGAATAAAAAAGTAGTGAACATAAAGACCAAGGGTGTTAACAATAACCCAACTCGCCCAAATAAGAGGTCGGCTGCGCTGCCGGTTATCAAAGTCTTGCTGAATGAGAGTTAATGCTACTAAAGCCAGGGTAATTAATAACACCGGCAGCGTGTAGTGTCGTGCTTCTTGAGACAGGTAAACGCTATAAGGAGAAACCGCCATAACAGCAGCCGCAATTAATCCTGCTGCCGGGGAGAAAGCAAGACGATTTAGCCAATAAACCGCAGCAATTGAAGCCACACCGAATAATGCCGGCAGAGATCGTAACTGCCATGCTAACTCCCAATTTCCGTCAGATGCAGAAAGCCAGTTAAACTGATTCAGCCAAATCAACCAGCGATGCATCAAGCAAAAAAATAGTGGCGGATGTGTTGATTGAATGGCAAGGTTGTGAGAAATTTGGTTGCAGGTGGTTTCTGGATTTAGTGTAAAAATTTCCTTTAATTGTTCAATCTTAAACACTGCATCCAGGGGGATGTCATAGTAGTTGCGTCCCAAGCTGAACAAAGCGGTAATCACTTCATCCAGCCACAGGGATTTGAAGTCAAGCTGAGCGAAGCGCAGGACACCGCCCAAGGCAATCACCCCAGCCAGCGCTAGGTAATGTTGAAAAAATCGCATTCTGTCAGGCAGTAGGCAAGCTAGCAACAAATAATAGGCTTTCTGGTTTCCTATCGCCCCTAAGCCTACCGCCTATCGCCTACTTGTACCGTAGTTTTCCCAGAAAATTATTTAATTCCGCCACTAACCATTCTTTTTCCGCCGGCATTAACTTTGTTCCAAAACGGTACTTTTTCGCTCCCTCTACTAAAGTGCCAGAAAAAGGATCGCAGCGAAGTTCTATATTTTCCGTTCGTCCCTTGACTTGGTGACTAACAACACCCAGTAACTTCCAACGCAGCCGGAAGGTTTGCAGGTCTATCTCTAATTGCTCACTAAGAATGATCCTGGACAGGCAAGATTCTATCGCACTCACGCAAATAATTACTCCTGGAATTCCCACAGCAAACCTGAATGACATATCAAGCAAGGGTAACAAGGAGATTATTCCTGAACTTATGTAGAAAATTACCCAACATATCATCAATACATAGAAGCTGATAAATACACCTTCGATGACTAGGGTAAGAGAATCGTGGAATCTATAAGGTGGAATATCTACAACTAAACGTGAGGCAGTTTTGTTCAAAACGATGCGACTACCGGCTGGTTGCTGAAGAGTGGATGATCGAGGATAAATCATTTCTCGTTCACCTAATAGCACTGCCAGCGCTTCCTTTGCTGAAGTGAACCGATCTTCCACAGCCGGCTCAATGAGGGTTTCTATCCAGCCGGCAAAGTCATCTGAGATGTTAACTTGAGAGCGAAATTCAATTTTAAGCCGGCGCTGGGGCAAATCTGCCGGCGATTGGTGTGTTAGCAAAAATAATAAAGTTGCCCCTAAACCGTACAAATCTGTTGCCGGTTCTGCGTGCCCCCGAAATTGTTCCGGTGCCATATATCCATAAGTACCCACTACCGTACTGCTGCCGGCAAATGTATGCCGGTAAGTGTCTTGTACCGCCCCAAAATCAACTAAAGAAACTTGCCCATCTTCCGCCAGAATAATATTTTGTGGCTTAATATCTCGGTGAATCACCGGCGGCGTTAAACTGTGCAGATAGCTAAGGATTTCTAACACTCGAATTGCCAGTTTTTGCGCTTCACCTTCCGACGCCCGCCAGCCGGCTTCTACTAGCGCCGAGAGTGACTTCCCCGGTGCAATTTCCTGAACCAAATAGAAACTACGATCACTGGCGGTATCCACCTGAAAGTAATCTAAGTAAGCCGGAATGCTTGGATGATTGAGTTCTGAGAGTACCCGCGCCTCTCGTTCAAACAATTCTAGAACCTTCCAATCCCTCAGCCGGCGTAGTGATACTTCCTTCAGTGCCACTCGCTTGCCGGTTTCCTGATCTTCAGCTTCATAAGTGATACCAATCCCACCCTGCCCTAAAATATTGGTGAGCCGGTATCGGTCAGCAATGATGTCTCCCATCTGGTGCAGTGGTTCCATAAGAGCGCAGCGCATCCCACTAACAACTCATCAATTAATATACTCTCAAACTTGTTAAAAGAAAAAGATACAAACAGAGAATTGGCATTTTTACAACTTCTCTTATCTCATCCCAGCCTCTTTTCTGCAAAATTTTTAATAAAAAAATACAAATATTAACGATAACCTACTGAGAAGCATACACCATTTGTCGGTTAACCCTATCTGCAATCATCTATAATGATTAATCATTTGTATCTGCCTAACGGCCCGCTGCGCTATCATCGGCGTATGTCTCACGGCCCGCTGCGCTATCATCTACAGTAAAAAAAATCAACCTTTACAAAAAACTTTGAAAAAATTCTTTTCTTGGAATCAGCCTAATAGCCCTTATAAAGTAAAAGAAGAAAACACGTCAAACCCTTACTCCAACGATCTGGAAATTGATCGGGCAGTGCAGATAGAAATGGGCAAACAAGAACTTTACGGGCTAGCTATTGGCATCGTTAAAGATGAAGAAATTATTTATTTAAAAGGTTATGGCTACGAAGACTTTGAAAACAAAGTGCCGGTGGAAGCTCATAAAACCATGTTCCGTTGGGCGTCCCTGTCAAAATCAGTAACAAGTGTTGCAGCAATGCAAGCTGTGTTTGCCGGCACCCTCGATCTCGATACAGACGTAAGAAATTATGTGCCTGAATATAAATTCCCAAATAGTTACGCTTATCCCTTAGAAAATGGCAAGTTTCAGAGACAACCGCTTCCCAATTCTCCGAGCTTATACATTACCCCTCGAATGCTTCTTAACCATACTTCAGGGATCAAAGACTTTAGGAATGGTCCAAATGAAGCGGGTGTTCCTCCAGATCATTTAATTAATGATCCCAATGTTAACACCGGCATCTTTTGGGCAGGAGAATATTTTTGGAATGATCCCGATCATTTGCTTTATATTCCCGGCACTCAATACAGTTATTCCGTTTACGGCTACACCCTTGCGGGAATGGTGATTGAGCGTGCCGGCAATACATCTCAGTCTTATTGGGAAAAAGTGCGTGACAAAATAGCCGTGCCGTTTGGTATGACACCGGCATCCATTCCCAATCACCCTGAAGCCGGTTATTTATCAGAAAGTTGCTTTCAACCAGATTGGGAATGGGTGAATATTCCACGTCGGGCAATTGGATATATTTATAATGAAAAAACGAAAGAATATGCAAGAGTTGAAAGTAAAGATGTGAGTTGGAGATTACCGGCTGGCGGGTTTATTTCCACCGTTGAAAATTTGGCACAATATTGCAACGGGTTGATGAATCGAGAAGATCTGCTGCCGGCACAGTTTAAAAAAGATGTTCTTTTGAAAAGCGGCGAAGGTAGAAACCGTATTGTCGCTATCGGCGCTCAGCCAAAAACGAGAACCCGCTTCATAATTTATCCAGATGAACGTCTGGCATTTGTGGCGATGAGTAACTCGGAATGGGCTAATTTGAAAAAAGTTTGTGAGGTTTTAGAGAAGGCTTGCAGAAAGAAAAAGCGATTCTTAAATAAATGAAATTTTGACACAAAGCCAAAGGCTGGTGGTATGACAACAATGCCAGCATTTTTTTGTATAAATTGAAATAAATTTTTAATTTCAAAGCTAGCTAATAAAAAGCAATAAAACCTCAAACATAGCTAATAAATCAAAACATCAAGGAGAAAGAATTTTTCTTGTTATCCAAAATTTTGTATAAAATAATACAAACTAATTTCATCTAAAAATCATTCCTTTGGAAGAATCTACAGAAAACGAATACAGTTACAATCACAATTGGCTTATAAGTTTAGATATTTGTGTCAGGCAATACAAACTCATACTAATTAAATATTTATATGCTAAAAAATTGGCTGTCTAGTATATTCAGTCAAGTCGAAAATGAGAGCTTAGGGGAAGCAATCCCTCTTACCCTTCAGGAAATCCAAGAAGATCGGGCATCATCAGAGACAGCACTTCTGGCAAACGCGCCTCAAAAAATTTCTAAGCCGGCAATTCGCTCAAGCCTGAAAGCAATAACGCTCGAAGGTATCTTCGCCACGATTTTTTACAGCATCATCGGCGGCGCATTGCTCAGCAATTTCTTGCTCGGTTTAGGTGCCGGTCCTGTAGAAATCGGGATGCTAGCCTCGATTCCTCAGTTAACGAATCTGCTGCAACCGTTAGGAGCATATATAGCAGATCGGATGAAAAGCCGGCACTGGTATTCCATCTGGATTTTCGGCCCATCACGACTGCTGTGGTTGATTCTCGTGCCGGCACTTTGGTTCGGAGGCTCGTTTCATATCACTAACCACCGGCTGGTGCAGCTAACACTGGCCATTATTTGGATCACCAATATCATGGAAGCTTTGGGCCGAGCTTCTTGGTTCAGCTGGTTGGCTGCCTTAGTCCCTCAGCGATTGCGGGGCCGGTATTTTGGCTTTCGCAACAGTGCGATCAGCTTGACCAATCTTATTGGTGTGCCGGTGGTGGGTTTAGTGATCTCAAAGTGGCCTGGTGGAACGCTCCAAGGTTACAGCGCTGTCTTAGTTCTAGCGATTGCGGTGGGGTTAGTCAGCCTGTGCTTTCAGTTCTTTATGGCCGATGTGAACCCGCAGCTAGTACATCTCACCCATTCAGATACCGCCCAAAAGTCGTCCACAGGGAGTGTTTTTAGCTTCCTCAAAGACGCCAATTATTTGAAGTTTTTGCTTTACTCTGCTCTATGGAGCTTTGCGGTCAATGTTAGCGCACCCTTCTTTAACCTCTATCTGCTCGATGACTTAGCAATAGATGTCAGCGTGGTTACGCTTTATGGCAGCTTAGGAGCCGGTGCTAACTTGCTAATGCTAGTTTTCTGGGGGAAACTGGCTGATCGGGTGGGAAATCGGCCCCTGATGATCGCCGTCGGGGTTTTGGTAGCGCTAACACCGCTACTCTGGCTGGAAGCTGGAACTGCCCCAATTTTCCTTTGGGTTTGGTTCCCCCTGTTGCATATCGTCGGCGGTGGGACATGGGCAGCAATTGATCTGTGCAGCAGCAATCTTTTGATGGGAGTGGCACCCCTGCGAAATCAGTCTATTTACTTTGCGATCGCGGCGGCGGTTCCTGGTGTCACCGGCGCAATGGGAATCACGCTTGGTGGCTTTCTCGCAACTGTCAGTGAGTTCAATGGCTTGCCGGGGCTGTTTGCCCTCTCAGCCGTCCTGCGGCTGGTTGCTCTCCTGCCTTTGGTTTTTGTTCATGAGCAACGCGCTGTCTCTCTGGGTAAGTTTTGGCAGCTTCTGTTACCAGCTTGGTGGCGAAGGCTAGCCATTGAACCGGGTGATATTCGTTTTCAACCATTCATCCTTGAAGAAGCTGAGCCTTTAGAACAAACACCAACAGAACAATCACCCGAAACTTTGCCGGCAAGCGATCTGCCTGATTCTCACCTCTAATTTTTGCCAGAATTTTAAGGCTAAAGGAAGAATCTCCTCGATAATTACCAGGCAAACACTCAACTTTTCACTTCTATCTTTCACTCTCTTACTTTCACCTCGTGAACTCTGGAAAGAGACTTGTGTTTTCTAAATCGTTTCCACCCTGCCCTAAAAGATTGATGAGCCGGTATCGCTCAGCAATGATGTCTCCTATCTGGTGCAGTGGTTCCCTAAGAACGCAGTTCATCCCACTAACAACTTATCAATCAATATACTCCCAAACTTGTTAAAAGAAAAAGATACAAAAAGACCAGCAGTATTCTTGCACGGCCTATCTCATTTCATCCCAGCCCTAGTAATACCAGTTCTTGAAATAGGTACTACGCATCGGATAGAATAGTACGTTGAATAGAGTTTGAGGAAAAAAATGGCAGGAGTTTATCAGCTAGAAATCACAGAAAGTGAAAGCGAACTCAAAAAACGACTGAGCCAAGAAAAAACCGCATCAGGAAAAGAAAGATTACAAGTGTTGTACCTACTCAAAACAAAAAAAGCTAAAACGGTCAAAGAAGCCGCAGAACTGATTGGCAGAAATCGAGTCACAGTCCAAGATTGGTTAACCAAATACCGTCAAGGAGGACTCATTGAACTTTTAGCGAAAAAAGTCAGCACAGGAAGACCTAGAAAAATCCCAGCGTGGGCAGAAAAAGAACTACAGAAAAAACTCCAGTCGCCAAGGGGATTCGACAGTTATGGAGAAATTTGCTCATGGTTGAGAGAGAAGCTAGGGATAGAAGCCAATTATAAAACAGTCCATCAATTAGTATATTATCGACTCAAAGCCGCCCCAAAAATAGCCAGACCAAAAAGCACAGAACAGTCAGAGGAAAGATTAAAAGATTTTAAAAAAACTTTTTAGAAAACCTAGCCATGCTGAGCGTAATAGCAGTAACCATCATGGGGTTAGGGAAAAAGATCAGATTTTTCTGTCAAGATGAAACCCGAATAGGACTAAAAACAATAAGTGGCAGAAGAATTACTTGCCCGGGGGTAAAACCCATAGGAAAAGTGCAATGGAAATTCCAAGGAACATATATATATGGGGTGGTTGAACCCGAAACCGGAGAGCATTTCTTTTATGAGTTTACCCATTTGAATAGTCAATGCTTTCAGATATTTTTAGAATTGGTAGCCCAAAGATTTCCGGATAGCGTATTGATTATTCAATTAGATAATGTCAGGTTTCATAAAGCGAAAAAACTGAAAATACCGAATAACATTATTTTAATGTTTCAGCCGCCGCACACACCGGAATCAAACCCAATAGAACAAGTGTGGCAGTATCTTAAGCGAGGTTTGAGATGGGAATTACCAAAGACTTTAGATGAGTTGAGGAGTTTAATTAGTAAACAACTGGAACAATTGACGAAAGAAGTTATTAAATCAATAGCGGGAAGAGCCTATATTCTTGAGGCTCTATCTGTAGTTAACGTTTAGAGAATTGGTATAACCTTTTCCCAAAAAAGAGTATGACCAACATCTGGATTGATCTGCGGTTAAAAAAATAAATCCTCGCCCCAACGAATTAAGCATCTGTATTCATCTGTTTTCAAAGGAGTATAAGCAAACAAAATTTAGTCTGAGTCCTCTAAAAAGTACCGATGCTGTTAGTTAGAGATTTGAATCCCATTCGGTTACTCGGTGCGATAGGTGTTAGGCAAGTCTGCAAAGGCTTCGAGAATGGCAAGTTGAGACATACAACTCCGGGGGATGAGTACGATACTTTACTAACATATCCACTACTCAACTAGAATGAAACAGCCCTGGCCGGTATCTACAAATTTCAGCTTAAGCCTTGTGAGCTTTCTTACAATACGTCTTCACTTTTAAAACATTCTCTTAGGTTTATGGCTGCCTAGGATTGACAGGGCGACAATTTTCAGTCTAATATTATTTTTTCCAATACTCTCGAATCAAAACCGTCAGTCTTTCATTGTAGTATCAAGATTTGTATTAACCCAAATCCTAGGAGATTAACAGATATGAGTACAACTCCCGGCTTACCCCTCTGGGTGCAAGATAGAGAAGAAGTTTTGAAACAGGATGACGGAGTAGAATGGCGGTACGGAAGTCGTCCAGACTATTCTCACACTAATGCTTCCTTGGAAAAGGAAAAGAAACACAATCATGTTGAAGGGTCTTTGAATGCGATCGCCTATAATCTGGTGAGAACATTTGAAATGGAAGCATCCTTCAAAACCAATCCCCAACAATGGATCTCTGTCGTTACGGATAAATTCCGTATGAGAACTAATGGAGGAAAAGAATACACAGCCGAAGAGATTGTAGATCAGGGAACCTATAATCTCTTTCTAGAAAACTCAGACCACTACCGCGCGTCTGATGAAACCTTTCAATCCTCCTACAACCTCTTTCACACAGCTTTTCCCGACGGTTTTCACTGGGAATTAATCGAAGTCGTTGCAGGGCCTCCTAGCGTTGTGTTTAAGTGGAGACACTGGGGTATCTTTAAGGGATCTTACAAAGATCATCAAGGGAAAGGAGAAACTATTGAAATTATTGGTCTTAGTATTGCTAAAGTCACAGAGGATTTAAAAATTGAGTCTGTAGAACATTTCTTTGACACCAATAATTTCTTAACAGGGTTAACGAGAGGAGGATGTCCCGTAAGTCATTAATCAAAGGAAGAGGTCATCTTGTTTCCGCTGGCGTTGTAATGCAACCGTCTCGTTCGCTTTCGCTAATTATAGCGAGCGAGACGATCACTTTCGCTACTGTATGATTCCGATGTAACCGGATTTGAAGCGAAACCCAACGAAAGCATCCCATCAGAGCCATTCTGCTATAGATAATTACCAAGCACCGGCTCGACCTTTATTTCTCCCCTTCACTCCCTTACTTTCGTCTCATTAACCGTCGCAAGAGACTTGTGTTTTCTAAATCGTTGAAAGCCATAGATAGCCGCACCCCCTAACAGCAAATAAGGGCTGAAAGCAACTAACCAAATGCTCAAAGCAAGTAAAGCTAAACTAAATTCACTCACTGACTGAGTTGCTTGTCCCCAGGTTTCCTGCATCCGCAAACCTAGGGCCGGCTCCGTCTCAGACGAAGCAGAAACAGCCGCTTCTAAATTTAGCAAAATAGTCGAGTACGCAACCTGATCTCGCAGTTTTTTTAACTGAGCATCAATGCGCTCAATCTCATCGCGAATGGTATTTACTTGTTGAGATGCCTTCAAAACATCCCCAATAGAACCAGATCGCTCCATTATTTTTAAAGTCAATTCTTCAGATTTTCGTAAATTTCGCAGCCGCGCATCTAAATCGACTAACTGATTAGAAACATCCTCTGCGGTGAGGGTTTGTTTTTGCACAGTTCCTAATCTATTTAAAGCATCTAACGTAGCTTCAAGTTTGTTTTGTGGCACCCGAATTCGCATGGATGCTGTGTGCCGCATACTGGAATCTTGAGGCTTTTGATTCTGAAATCCCAAGATATCACCCTGCTGGGTTTGGGCGATTGCAGAAACTTCTTTCATGGTTTTGTCAATGGATTTAACCATGAGAGTTAGTCCTGCATTTTTAATCAGTTGGGGTGGAGCTTTCGGCACTTCAGCAGCCGCGACAGCCTGATTTGCTGGTGCTGGAGCACTTGCCGGCGACATGGGAGGACTTGCCATAGAGGCGTTGTATTGACTGGCTTGCTGGGCACAGCTTCCCATCATGACGGCAGATAGCACTGCAAGCAGCAAGACAACACTAAAACGCTGGCTGCCGGCACAGGTTTGAGGCGGGTTTAATCGGGCAAAATATTGGGCAGATTTGGGTTTGAAGTCAATTTTCATAAGGATTTGTTTAGCGAAAATCGAGTGCTGTTTCCTGGGTGTACCCAAGTTAACCTCAAATAAATCGTGTGTACATAACTGATACAAAAATTGAAACGCCAACAGTTGGGGTAGGGCGAGTTTACAGGGAAATTAAGGGACGATAGGCGTTAAATGCCGGCTAAACCCGCTGCTATATTCATATTTTTGTCAGCTGTCTAACGAGATAACGGGATTTTCCGAATTGCTATTTAAGAGATAAACTCAAAATTACGACCGGCTCAAAATTCCGCCGCCAAGCAAACGATGCCAAAAGATTCAGATAAAAATATTACCCATTCAGAGAGTGCGGATACCGAGACGCAAGCACTCACACCGGCAGCGCTACGCGAGTTAGCTGTGCGTCGCATTCGGGAGGGACTGCGATCGGGACAGCAGCAAATGACGGACTGGCAAGGTGGCCCTTTGGCGGTTTCCGCTGTTCCTGGTGCCGGCAAATCGACAGGCATGGCGGCTGCCGCAGCTTTGGCAATTGCAAATAACCAGTTACACACCCGCCGGCAGTTGGTTGTTGTCACCTTTACCCGTGCCGCTGCTGCCAATATTAAAGCTAAAATTCGCGAATATCTGAAAAATTTATCATTACCCTATTCCGGGTTTACGGTCAATACATTGCATGGCTTGGCGTTGAACATTGCCACTCGCCATCCAGAACTTTCACATTTAAGCCTCGATACTGCCACATTAGTAACGCCGACTCAAAATCACCGGCTAATTCGCACTTGTGTGGAACAGTGGATCGCCGCAAATCCGCGCCGGTATCAAAGATTACTCGAAGGGCGGCAATTTGATGGAGAGGAAACAGAAAGACTACGCCGGCAATCTGTTTTACGCACAGAAGTGTTGCCAAATTTGGCAATGACTGTGATTCACGAAGCCAAATCATCGGGTTGCTTACCGCAAGATTTATTCACGATGAGCGAGGGTATTTCAGAGGATGAATATGAGATTTTAACCATTGCCGCCGGCTTATATGAAAATTATCAAAATTTGCTACAATCTCGTGATTTTATCGATTACGATGACATGATTTTAGCAGCCTTGCGCGTCCTTGAAAATGAAGGGACAAGGCAATTGTGGCAAAACCAAGTCTTTGCCGTTTTTGAAGATGAAGCCCAAGATTCGTCACCCTTGCAAACTCGGTTACTAGAAATCCTCGCAACTCAGTCGCGCAGAGGAAGAGATGGAGAAAGAGGCAAACTAACCAATGCCCAATTCCCAATCCCCAATGCCCCATTTCCAACTTTAAATCTAGTCCGAGTAGGAGATCCAAATCAAGCAATTAATTCTACGTTTACACCGGCTGATCCCAAATACTTTCGGGAATTCTGTAAGGATTGTGCAACTGAAAACCGGCGCGTGAAAATGTATGAAGCCGGTCGCAGTTCTCAAATTATTATTGAGGCGGCTAATTTTGTCTTAAAATGGGTGAATAATTCTCATTTAGCGGGAAGTGAACCGCCTTTTGAGGAGCAGCAAATTAACCGGGTTGATGTGGGAGATCCGCAAGCGAATGCGAACCCCGATCCGGTCGGTCATGGCTTGGAAATTTACACGCCCCGCGATATTTATAATACCGTTCAGTTGATAGGAGCGCGGGTTATTGAGTTATTTGCTGAAAACCCAGAAAGTACGGCAGCAGTTTTAGTGCGAGAAAACCGGCAAGGCGAATGGTTAGGCAACGAACTCAGCCGCCAATATAAAGACAAGATCGATGTTTATGATGTGGTGCAGCAGGAACGGCGTTCTCATGTGCCGGCTCAAATTTTAGCAATGCTGCAATTCCTTGATCGGCCTCATTCTCCAGATTACTTGAAAGCGGCGCTAACGGTACTGGTGGAACGCCGGCTAATTCCCACTCAAGACCTTAACACTTTAGCAAGTTTACCCGAACAATTCCTCTATCCCGGCCCTCTTGATCCGCAACCGCAACCGCAGCCGGTTGAGCAAGCACGTCGCTACTGTTGTAGTTTACTTCGCGCTCGGATGGAATTACCGATTTATAATTTAATTTCATTTCTAGCTTTGGCGCTGAATTATAACCAAGCAGAGTTAGCAACAGCGGATAAATTAGCAGAAAGAGTTGCTCAACAAAATGCCGGAAATAGTTCCATGAGTTCTGTGCTGACAGTTTTGAGTGATATTGTCAGTTCAGAGCGATTTGAAGGGGTGGAAACAGATGATAATGAGTCACTTTATACGCAAGCCGGCAAGCTGACAATTATCACGATGCACAAGGCAAAAGGGTTAGATTGGGATTACGTTTTTCTCCCATTTTTGCACGAACAAACGATTCCAGGCCGATTGTGGGTGCCGCCTCAAGTACAGTTTCTTGGAGAGTTCACACTGGCGGAAGTTGCTAGGGCAAAGATTCGTGCCGGCTTACATAAGAAACCTATTCCAGATGTTGGCAATGCTTGGGAACAAGCCGGTTATTTAAAAACAGCAGAAGAGTTTCGTTTGCTTTATGTGGCGATGACGCGCGCGAAGCGTTTGCTGTGGATGTCTGCGGCTCAAAAAGCGCCTTTTACCTGGAATAAACCGAATAACTTAGAAGATAAAAAACCCTGTCCTGTGCTGCCGGCACTCAAAGGCCGGTTTCCCAATTCTGTAATGCATTTATCTGCTGAAACTATCCTGGGTTTTTAGTTATTTGAATTGTTAACAGTAAGCCGGCATAAATGTAAAACCGGCACCCCAAATCTGCAGATGCCGGCATAAATTCCATTCACCAAAACTTTAAAACGGATTCATAAATCTTGCCTGACTGCTGCTAACTTTTAAAGGCACCTGCCGGTGTTGCTGCAAGACCTCAGTATAAAGCTTCTCGACTTGCGAGATATTGCTGCTGAGCGTGTAACGTTCCAAAACTCGCTGACGCGCTTTTTGCCCCAGCATCGTGGTAAATTCCGGCTGCTGTTCAAACACCGGCAGCAACGTTCGCAACTGTCCCGTCACCCCCTGCGTCCTCAAAACCACGCCGGCACCCGCTTCCAGCACTTCCCCATCCGCCCCGGCATCCGTCGCCAAACACGCCAACCCGCACGCCATCGCTTCCAACAGCGACAGGGAAAGCCCCTCGACTAAAGAAGGCAAAATAAACACATCTGCCCCTCGCAGAATTTCTATCCGCCGCTGCTCATCCCCAATAAATCCCAGCCAAGTGATGCCGTAATCTTCCCCGTAAAACTGCATCAGCGAGGCTGCCATCGGCCCATTGCCCACAATCACGAGCCGGCTATCAGCACCCATTTCAGCCCGCTTCCACGCCTTCAGCAGCGCCTCTACATTCTTTTCCAAGGCAACGCGGCCTTGATAGACAAAAATCCGCTTTGCACCCAATTCAGCCTTTAACTGGGAAGGGCCAGGGGAATACTTCTGGACATCAACCCCATTCGGAATCACTGCCAGCCGTGATTCTGGAACGCCCAAGCGCATCAGCACATCTCGCTGTAGTTGGGAAAAAACAATTGTCCGGTCATAATTTGCCAAAAATGGCGCATACAACTGGTACATCAACTGCTGCGTTCCTGAAGTCAAATTCCGCAATTTGCCATCAAACGGCGGGTGGAACGTTGCCACTAAGGGCAAATTCAGTTCCTCACAGATTTCTGGCAGCATAAAGTCGAGGGGAGACAGCGTCAGAGACGCATGAACCAAGTCAGGCTTAAGCTTCCGCAGCGAGTCGCTCAACACCTTGCTCGATTTTAAGGTGGGAATTGTGTAAATCGTGGATTTGTAGAGGCAAGGTAGAGAAACTTCGCAGGCAACAGGGCCGGTGCTTGCTTCTGCAACAATTGGAGCAATTTTTGACTTCTGTAAAGCAGTGCGGACGGTGCTGCCGAACTGACCGGCCCGCAGGTAAGGAAAAAAGTTATCCGGGTCGAAGGCTTCTTGGGCAAAGTGGAGGAAGCTCACTTCGTATCCCCGGTCTAGCAGCGCATTGGTGACCTCGCGAGAGTAGGTTACATTGCCACAAAAGGGTGATTTTTTTCCAAGCCAAGCGATGTGCATTGTTTATTTGTTTGTTGCCCAATGGGTTGCCGGTGAGCAGTGTTGATTTTTCAGGGTTTATTGTTGATCGCACTCAGGCGCGAACAATTAACCGTTAACACTTGACTTCTTGCAATGGTTGTTTTTTTTATCCCAGATAAACGCAGATGATAGCGCAGATGTTGGTCATCCTCTGCCGTTAGGAATAGGCAGATAAGGTTAAAAGTTCGATGCGATTAAGGGTTTTTGCAAGAAGTCTACTCAACCATGACAGCTATTTACGGGAAATATACCAGGTTAAGACGCCTCCGGCGAGGGCTAATGCGGCTAAGCCTAGAAAAACGACTTTTAATCCGAAGAAAGTTTCGGCAACACCGGCTAAGGCTAAGGGTAAGGTGAGAGCGATATTAATGCCGTTATTCTGTAGCCCAAATACTTTGCCCCGCATTTCTTCGGGGGTTTCTGCCTGAATGGTGGTTTGCATGGGAACGCCGACCACGGCGGCAAATGCCCCTAGCAGGGTAATCAGCAATAATGTCGGCCATAGTTGTTGTGTGAATACGGACAGACCGGCAAGAGAGGCTGCCATGCCCATTGAACCGGCCAGACTCATTTGAGAGTGGGAAAAGCGCTGGCCTCCGTGACCGAGAATTGCGGCACCGGCACCCATGCCCACCCCACCGGCAGCGAGTAAAAAGCCAAATTGAGAGGCTTTCATCGCAGGGATCAATTCCGCTAAACGAACGGCCAAAACTGCTAAGGCGGCAAAGATTGAGAAGAGAATGACCAATTGAATCATCGCGTTACGGACGCGCCGGTTCTCCCGCAAGTAGCGCAGACCATCCCGAATATCTTCCCAAACATGGGGAGATTCATGATCTGCCGGCATTGACTTTTCGCCGGTTTTAAGGACTAGCAGCAGCAAGCCGGCGATGCAATAGCTACCTCCTACCACCAGTTCTTTGCCAATTTCCAAGTGACCAAATAAGGTGTCTGCCAGTGCCAGCAACGGTTCTCCCACGGCAAACCCAATAATGACCGAGGCCATCATGGTTGTGGTGTAGAGTGAATTTGCCGCTAAAAGCTGGCCACGTCCTACGATCAAAGGCAGGGCTGCTTGTTCTGCCGGCGCAAAAAATTGCGTCAGCGTTGAAACCAGGAATGTTGCGGCGAGTAAAATGCAGAAACCCACCGGCAGTCCCGCCACAGGTGCCCAATCCTGAACCACCCACAACTGCACCGGCAGCGCCAAAACAATCGCACCACGCAGTAAATTCGTGATCACCATCACTATCTTTTTGGGCCACCGATCCACAAACGCGCCGGCGAGAGAACCCAACAGCACGGCTGGAATGGTAAAGGCGATCATAATCGCTGAAACCCAGGAACTGATTGTTTGTCCTGATGCTTGAAAGCGACTGGCGATCAGCGCAATCATCAGCACTAGATACACCTTATCGGCCAGTTGGGAAAATATCTGGCCGCTCCACATCGTCACAAAGTTGCGATTTCTCAGAATCGGCCTAAATCCTGTTTCTTCTGGTTCTGCCGGTTCGAGGGTTTCTGGAGTGGAGGGGGAGACAGCCTGGGGTGTCGCTTCAATGTTCTCTCGCTCATCTGCTGCCCCGTGTCCATTTGCCGGTTCGCCTGTTTTTTGCGAGGCAGTCTCGGATGCCGGCATTTTATCAAGCCTGTGGGCTGCCGGCTCTTTGCTGCCGTTTGAGCGATCAGCGCTTGGGCGACGATAAGGCGTTTGATTACTACCATTACCGGGATGGCGGGGTTGGCTCACCTCGTTGGCTGGCTGGTTAGCGTGTTTTAGGGGTGAATGCTGTATTTTAAAATCAGAATCAGACAGTCGCATCATGGCTCACGGGGAAATGGGCAGGGAGGCAAAATAGGAATCTATTAAAGCAGCCGAGCGGATCGAGCGATCAAATTGAGACTGAGCGTACTGACGCAAAATGCGTTCAACTGCGACCCAAGCTGTCTCTGTGTTCTGGGTTCGTAAATGAGATAAACCGGCATGGGGCCAAGATATCTGAGGTTCCGCTAGCTGCTGAAGTAATGCCAGCTCGACCGCATTGAGCTGGGTATCGATTTTTACGGGTCTTTCGGGATGGATGAGTGTGCGGTAGCTGTTGTTAGTAGTCTCAGCCACTTTGTTGCCGATGGCAATGCTTTTTAAGGCAGAATTCTTGTTGGGTCGCGTTTCTGTGCCGGCTTTAAATCCAGTTTGACTGCTTGCAAATTTTGTAGTATAAGAAGCGGATCGTGGTAGTTCGATGGCCGGCCCTGAACCTGGCCCTTCCAACCGGCGTTTCTCTGGTAAACTCACGGTTCCGCCGGCAGCGATACTAAACCCAACTCGCCAGTCTGGCGCGGTAAAGTCTGGGATGAGTGGGCGCTGGGTGATAGAGCAGGATTGAACTTGAGGTGCAATGCCGGCTAAAGCCAAAAGGTGATAAACACCGTGCGTTAAGTGGGCTAGCACCGGCACAGACATTGCACCCTCGCCTGCGTTGGGTAACTGCTCAATTCGGCTCAAATGCTCGTTTAGCAAGCAAAAAAGTTCTTCCTGCGGTTGTTCGCTCAACGCTTGACAAAGTACCACTTCAGCCAAATACTGCCCAGCTGCAAGTTTTCCCAGATCCCGACTTAAACCCGGATAAGATTCTAAAGTTTCTGCTTGGGCAATTTTATCAAGCGAACGCCCCTTTTGAATCAGCAATTCGTTAACCACAAACAAGCCACCACGCCCCCCCATCTGCGAGTTTGGCTTTCTCGCCCCCGGTACGACTGCGCGAATTAAACCAAACTCCCGCGTCAAAATCGTCAAGAGCCGGTCAGACTCGCCCATTGGTGAGCCTTTCAGGTTAATTCCAGTCGCTTTGTAAGTTTGACCCATTTTTAGTATTTAGGGGATGGGGCATGGGGCATGGGGCATGGGGCATGGGGCATGGGGCATTGGGCATGGCTGCGCCAACCTAAAGGTACGGGCATCGGGCATGGGGCATTGTACAAATTTTTCCTCTTAGTCCCTAGTCTCTAGTCCCTAGCCCCTTTATGTTTCTTCATGCTTCTCTTCCAGGTTATCGCGTAAGCGAATTAATTCGGGTCCTCGAGAGGTGCCTAGCCGCGTTGCGCCGGCTAAAATTAACTCCACAGCTTGCTGATAAGTACGGATTCCCCCCGATGCTTTGATTCCTGCCTGTCCTTTGCTGAACTCTTTGAGCAAGCGGATATCTTCCACAGTTGCCCCCCCGTAAACGCCTGTGCTGGTTTTGAGGAAATCCACACCGGCATCCATACAAAGTTCAGCAGCGATAATTTTTTCCTCGTCTGTGAGTAATGCTGTTTCTAAGATTGCTTTAACAGGTTGCCCTGTCTCGTCACAAATTTCCGCAATCTCCCGGTGCAGTTCGTCTGTTTTGCCGGCTTTCAACCAACCTAAGTTAATCACCACATCCAGTTCAGTCGCACCATTCTCTACAGCTTCTTGAGCTTCATGCAATTTCACTGCCGATGTTGTTGCGCCGGTGGGAAAGCCGATCACTACACACACTCGCGGTTGCTTGCCGTGCAAAAGTGTTGCGGCTTGACGCACGTAGGTTGGATATACGCACACTGTCGCGAACTGAAAGCGATCTGCCTCTTCGCACCACTTCTGAAGCATTACCGGCGTTGCTGTTGGGTTCAGCAGGGCGTGATCGATAAAAGGCGCGATATCAATTTCTGGCTGAGCCGCAGCCATTGCTCGTTCTCCATTAGATATACTTTTCACTTGTATCAGAAATTTTAAGAACTTTAAAGCAACTGCTGGAATCTTTACGGATACGCACCTCGCAAGTCTTGAGATCGGCCCAGTGCGCTCTGGATAGCTACAAATGCCTCTGCCTCTGCATTCCAGTGTTCTCGCTACTGTAGCGCCTCCCACAAATCCCCCTCGTGCCGGCAGCCGCTTCACTGGGCCTCAATTTTACTTCAACACCTAGTTTGCTTTTTCTTAAGAGTTCGGACAGTATCTATCCCTATATAGCAATCCTAAATTGGTTGTCGGATTTCTATCCGATGAAATGCTGCAACCCGTTTAAATAAAAGGTTTTTCAACTACTCAAGAGTATTTTATAAAAACCTTTAATGGGCAATTATTTTATAAGTGGGTTAACAATTGGTTTTAACTTTATGCAAATTAGAAGTTAGTTGCTTTGCTAATTTTGTCAAAAATTGCTTGAAGACAGCTCCTACGACTTAAGATAGAGAAACAAACTAAAGAGCTGAGTATTTTTCAGTATATTTGCAGTTGACAACAAGTAAATTTTTGTAAAAATTCTGTAAATTTGTATAAAATATAACAAAATTGGATAAAACTAGGTTTAAAGTAGTACATAGTCAAAACTAGTAAATATACCCTTGTAAAGATGACTTAAAGGCACAGTTCCTCATAAGTTATGCCAAGGTCAGTAGCTGGTTGATATTACTTAACTTAAGGAAAAATAACGATGGCCACCCTACTTGTAGGCTCATTTGGATTGGTTTACCTCGTCAGCGCTCCCTGCTTTTTCACGAGTTGGCTGCAATTCTTCAAGCGCGAAGCCGGAAATTTATCGGAAGAAGAAAAGCAGCTTTCCTTGGTAACTTTGGTTATGGCGAGTGTTTTGTGGCCTGTTGTGGTTCCTGTGGCTTATCTAGAGCAACTGTCAAAAGCCAAAGAAAAGCAGCCACGGCAAATCATGCCGGAAGCTCAGTAAAACCGCTGAACAACAAGGGTCTTGGCTTATTTCATAACGTGCTAGATTATTCCCGTAAGGGCATCTTTAACCGTAATTGCTCGCGCAACTCATCAGCTGTTTTGGGGCGTTGCATTCCTGTCGTCATCGGCATTTGTTCAAGTAACGTCTCCCAAACTTCCCAAAGCAAAGGAACACCTATCTGTAAATCCTGCAACAGATGACGCTGAGAAAACACAGCGACTGCGTCGCCTTCAGTGATCAGGCGTCCTTGGTGAATCACAAAAATCCAATCTGCCCACTGATAAGCTAGATTTAAATCGTGCGTTGCCATTAATTGAGTGGTGCCGGCAGCATGAATTTGTTCAAGTTTTGCCATTAGCTGCCGTGTCTGCAATGGATCTAAATAAGCGGTGGGTTCATCTAGTAATAATAGTTCAGGCTGTAGTACCATCACGCCGGCAAGGGCAACTCGTTTCTTTTGCCCTAAACTAAGATGATGTACAGGTCTAGTAGCTAGTTCAGTTAATCCAAAATCAGCTAAAGCTGTATCAACACGCCAGCTAATTTCAGCGGCGGATAATCCTAAATTACATAAGCCATAAGAAATATCTTCCTCAACAGTAGGCGCTACAAGTTGTTGCTCTGGATCTTGAAACACTAGCCCTACTTGTCGTCTAAGCTGAATTAGGGAGTGCCGATCATAGCGCATTGGTTTGCCATGCCATCGCAGCATTCCTTGTTGAGGTTGATGCAAGCCATCGGCTAGGAATAGGAGGGTGGATTTGCCGCAACCATTATGACCGATCAGGGCGCTTTTTTTTCCCACCGGCACCCGTAATGTCAAGCCGTTGAGTGCCGGCTGCTGGCTGGCTGGATAGGCGTAGTGTACGCCATCAAATTCAAGTAACCATTGTGTCATTGGGAATTGGGAATTGGGAATTGGGCATTGGGAATGGTAAGCGAAATGTCCTTACCCTCTCTCACTTTTCCCTAGTTCCTCATCTCTGAGGCATTGGACTATTATCGATAGCTTGTAAGCATTTCGAGTCCAAGTAATGCAATGCAGCCGAGGGATGCTTCTAGGGTATACCGGCGCGAGGGACGAGTGCGCTGTGGGTGCCAAACTTGGAAGTCGCCGGTGAAACCGCGTGATGCGAGGGTAAAGGAATACTGTCGATAGCGTTCGAGGGTGCGCTGTAATAATTGACCGATTAATAATGTTAGGCTACGCATAGTGATGCTCCAAGAGCGATGTCCGTTCCGCGCTTGTTGGGCGATCCACAATTCACCTGCAGTTTGCAGCAGCACAAAAATAAAGCGATACATTAATAGCAATAGTTCTGTTAAAAGGGTTGGACATCCCAGCCGGCGCAAAACTTGTAGAATTTCTACAAACGGTATGGTGAGAAGGATGAAAAACAGACAGCAAACCCCGGCAAGCGATCGCAACAAAATGCCGAGTGCTTGTTGAGTGCCGGTGTGACTGATATAAAAATACCAATCACCCCATTCTATTCCTATCCATCGATCTGAAAGAATTGCCGGCATTTCGCTGACTGAAGTCATGTTAAGCATGAGTGCCGGTAAACTCATGAGTAAAAATACCCCAGCGCCGGCAATCATTTTTAAATAAACTCCCAAGGGAATTCGCGCATAACCAATTGTCCAGATCGTCATCCAGATGATTACTGCCAATTGTACCGGCGCATGACTGAAAAAAGCGATAAATAGGGGGATAATCGCAAACAGTAATTTATGTGCCGGTGGCAAATACCGCAACCGATTCGTGTAAGCCAGCGTATCGATATAAAGGTGCATGAAAAAAAGGCAAAAGGAAAAAGTAAGCGAAAATTTAGCTCTCTACTTTTTACTTTTTACTTCCCGAAAACCTCGGCCCCGGTATAAGCCAATCACATATCCAATTACGCCGGCACCGGCAGCAGCTTGCACTGCAAATAAGAGCGATTCAACTTCTCCACCCGGTAACTCTACAACCGGCTCAAACCAAGGCTTATAATCGGGCTGAACTTCCTGAATCGCCTCCTCTGCTTGGCCATCCGCACCCCCAAACTCTGAATTTTTCACCAAAATTAACGGCATCGCCGCTAAAAATACCACTCCCAAAATTAACAGCCAATTATCCCAAGCTTTTTGTTTCTGCTGCATTACTCAAAACCTTTCAGACATTAAATAACTAAAAAATTCCCAAATCCCCTATTACCAAAAACTTAACTAAGCGCCCCGCTTAATTAACTTTAATTGTTCCAATTCTTGACGCCCATAACTCGCAAGCCAATTCCAAACCAACACAGTCAGCAATCCCTCGCTGATTGCTAAAGGAACTTGAGTGAGTGCAAAAATTCCAGCAAACTTGACAAACGAGGCAACAAAGCCGCCGGTTGCAGAGGGAAACGCCAAGGCTAGTTGCAACGAAGTGACAAGGTAAGTGGTTAAATTTGCCACTGCTGCCGCCAAAAAAATCGCAACTTTCTGTTTACCGGCTACCTTCATCACCAACTGATACACAGCATAGGCCACTAACGGCCCGACGACGGCCATCGAAACTGCATTTGCTCCCAAAGTGGTCAAACCGCCATGCGCCAGCAATAAGGCTTGAAAGAGCAGCACTAAACTGCCTAAAACAGACATGGCCATAGGGCCAAACAGAATTGCCCCTAAACCTGTGCCGGTGGGGTGGGAACTGCTGCCGGTGACTGAAGGCATTTTTAAGGCAGACAGGACGAAAGCAAACGCGCCGGCTAAGGCGAGAAGTAATTTTAATTCCGGATTTTCTTTGGTGATGCGGTGCAGCGATCGCAACCCCAAAGCGAAAAATGGGATAAACACCAACCACCAAAAGATTGCCCACGGTGCCGGCAAAAAGCCTTCCATGATGTGCATTCCATAGGCGGGTGCCGGTGCGCCGATACTCAAAAATAAGATCAGGCCGGCTAGGAATAATCCACTAGGTTTTAACAAATGTCTTTTCATCCTTATCATCTGTACCTCGCAGATGGATAACAGGTTTTTATACAGTCGGTGGGCATTCTGACTTAGCAACCACCCGTGGCGGTTACATCACAGCTGCGGGACAGTGTCGGATTGGCACCGAACTTTCCCCCTTACGTCTGGTGACAGCCACCAGAACCGACCAAGCTTTAAGAGGTTAAAGCATTTTAACTGTTTAAGACAGCGAACGTTAGATAAATTCATTGGGGATGGGGCATTGGGCATTGGGCATGGGGAGATAGTGCTGAGTGGGAGAGGGAAAAATAGGGGGAAATGATTACCTTTGGAAATTACTGGAGTGGAGACAAGCGATCAGCCAAAACCTTTTCCGCGTTAGGATTTTGACCAAATTAATAATTGGCCTTCTTGACCACCGGCAGCAAGTTGATGTCCTTGGCTGTCCCAGGCTAAGCAAGAAAAACCAGCCGGTGCGCCTTCCAGAATTTGCGCGAGTTGTTCAGCTTTTTGCCATAGACAAACGTGGCCATCTTCACTGGCTGAGGCGAGGAGAAAGCTAGCCGGTTGAAAGCTTAAGCTGCCAACGACGCCCTCATGTAGTTCCAAAACCCAAGCTTCCCAGCCGGCATTAGCTTCTCGTTGCTTTTCCCAAACGGAAATAGTGCCGGCGCTGGCAGCCGCTAGCAGAGGCGCACCGAATTCGGTGGCTTGATCTGACCAAGCTAACTGGCGCACTTTGCCGGGAAAACCCCGCATTACCCAGGGATGAGGGTTGCCCCATTCTAAAACGGTGAGGGTTTTATCCAGGTTGCCGCCGGCTAAATATTTGCCATCGGGTGACCATTTCACAACTGCAGTTGCAGAGGGAATTACGAGGGAGTAGGGATCGTCTTCCCAATTTTGAGTATTCCAAATTTTGACGCCTTGATAGCCGGCAATCGCCAAATATTCAACGGTGGGATGCCAAGCTAGATCCAAAACTGAGGAGGCTTCAAAATTCAGCTTTGCGATGATTTCTCCTTTGCCGGCATCCCATATTTGCACGTAACGCCCGGTACTAAATGCAAGTTGGTTGCCCGTGGGACTCCACGCTAGCCGGTCAACCCATGCCGGCGCGTTTTCCAGGCAATACAAGGGCGACTGATCAGACACGCGCCAAATCTTGACTGTGCCTTCTTGGCCGGCAGCCGCTAGCAGTTGGCCATCGGAAGAAAAGGCAAGGCAATCTATCGAGTCACCGGCACCCATTTGCAAGGTTTTAGCCGTCTCTAAACCTTGCCACAAAATCACCTCGCCGGCAGATGAACTCGCTGCTAAAGTTTTGCCATCGGGCGACCACGCAACTGCGGTGACGTAATCTGAAAGAGTTCCTTGCCATTTCAGATCCACGATTTCTTGGCCGGCAATTCCTAAGCCAAACACTTGAGAAAATCCTCTTTTAATTGAGCTTCGTCAAGATTGCGACCGATAAAAACCAGTTCACTTTTCCGGGTTTCTCCAGGCTTCCAAGGGCGATCCGGTTTCCCGTCAAATATCATGTGAACACCTTGGAACACTAAGCGGTTCTCTTCGCCGGCAATATTCAAAATCCCTTTCATGCGAAAAATATCCACCCCCTTCGTTTGCAATAAATTAGCTAGCCAATCGTTTAATTTATCGCCATCGAGTGCGCCGGTTTCTACCAATGCCACGGAATACACCGATTCATCATGTTCGTGGGCTTCTTCATTTAAAAATTGCGGGTCAATTTCCAGCGCCCGATCTAAATCAAATGCTTTCACACCCAAAAGCGAATCCATGTCTAATTCTGCGTTTTGAGTGCGGTAAATTTTTGCCATTGCATTCATTGATCGAATGCGCTTCTCTAGCTCATCAAGCTGTTCTGGCGCGACTAAATCAGTTTTATTCAGCAAAATTACATCGGCAAATGCAATTTGTTCTTGTGCTTCGCTGCTATCCCAATGTTCCCAAATATGCTTAGCGTCTACGACGGTAACGACGGCATCTAAATTGGTTTGGCTGCGAACATCTTCATCCATGAAAAATGTTTGAATCACCGGCGCTGGATCGGCAAGGCCGGTTGTTTCTATGACTAAATGATCAAACTTATCTCTGCGCCGCATTAAGTTGCCCATGATGCGAATTAAATCGCCTCGCACGGTGCAACAGATGCAGCCATTATTCATTTCAAAGATTTCTTCATCAACGGAATTGATCACCAATTGATTATCAATTCCCACTTCCCCAAATTCATTAATAATTACGGCAACTTTTTTGCCGTGTTCGTAAGTCAGGATGCGATTGAGGAGGGTTGTTTTACCGGCACCCAGATAGCCGGTGAGCACTGTAACCGGAATTGAACTGGACATTGCAGCTTGTATCACGAGGAACACCTCTAAAATATCAGAATGATAATCAGTCTCAAAATAGTATAGTGGATTTTCGCCACAGGGGAGAGGGGGAGAAGGGGAGAAGGGGAGAAGGGGAGAGGGGGAGAAGGGGAGAAATGCCCAATGCCCATACCTTTAGGTTGGCGAAGCCTTGCCCCATGCCCCATGCCCCATGCCCCATCCTAAATTAGCTAACGGGAGGCAAACCGCGCATCTCACGGACAAAGTTGATACAAACAATGCAATCGCAGCCATATTGAGCAATGGCAGCGTCGCTTTCTTCCTCGGTGAACTCCAACATCGCTGGTTCTGCCGCCGAATCGTCCGGTGTCACCATTTCCACAGGAATGGGAATTCCTGACTCAGAATTGTCAAATGTGACCATTTCTGTGGAAGCCGGCACAGTTGAGTCTGGAACATTCACCGCTTGGGAGAGGCGCATACAGACTAAATTCTTCGCCAAAGCCGGTTGCTGGCAGGTTAAGGCGTTTAGGGTGCGGGGAAAGGGTTCGGCAGCGTGGGCGGGATTCACCATCGCAAACACAGACAGCAGCGAACTAAAAACGGTGGAAGTGGAAAGTAAAGTCAGTACGAGTTTATTCATCAGTTACCTTTCAAGAGTTTTGTACAAACTTAGGGTTTTCGCTAATCTTTTCAAGGTAGCGGACTTTGGATCAGGGATGTCAGATAAATTAGGAAATCTCACCCATCAAGCTAAGCAATTATTCAGATGCTCTTGAATTTGAGTGGCATTTAAATTGCGCCCAATGAAAACGAGCTGGTTACTGGGTTTTTCTGGCCAGTTATCTGCCTGGATGTCAAAGCGTTTGCCACTTAATTGAAATATCTGCCGGTCGGAACTTTCTTGAAACCAAATCAGTCCCTTGGCGCGAAAAACATCTTCGGGCAATTGCTCTTGTAAAAATTTCTCAAATTTATTGACCAAAAAAGGCCGGTCACTTTGGAAAGACACGGAAACAAATCCATCATTTTCTAAGTGATGGGAATAATGATGATGTTCATGATCGTGATGATCGTGATCGTGATGTTTATGATCGTGATGTTCATGATCGTGATGATGGTGGCTAGATTCTTCTGTCGATGAATAGGATGCCGGCTGGGTGAGTGCAACATCAAGAATGAGAGGAAGGGGAACCTGACCTTTTTGGGATCTGAGAATTCTGGAGCCGGCTTTGACTGTGTGAATGTAGTCTTCTAATTGAGCAATTTTATCGTCGGTTGCTAAATCGGTTTTGTTGAGCAGAATAATGTCACCGTAAGCAATTTGGTTGAAGGCTGCGGAACTTTCAAAATGTGAGGGGGTGAAAGTTTCTGCATCTACAACCGTCAAAATAGAATCTAGGCGCGTTAAATCTCGCAATTCTGGCCCTAAAAATGTCAGGGCAATGGGCAATGGATCGGCAATTCCTGTGGTTTCTATGACAAGGTAATCGATGCGGTCACCACGATCTAGAACTTTGTAAACGGCTTCTAATAAACCATCATTAATGGTGCAACAAATACAGCCATTGGTTAATTCTACCATATCTTGATCAACAGAAACTAAAAGTTGGCTGTCGATATTGATATCCCCAAATTCATTAACCAAAACGGCTACTTTCAAGTTTTGGGCGTTATGCAGGATGTGATTAAGAACTGTAGTTTTACCACTTCCTAAGAAGCCGGTAATAATTGTCACCGGCATCCCCCGTTTCGGCATTTCTAGGGGAGGATTAACTGAAGCATTCGTCATGTGATCGTTCCTAAGCGATTTTGCGATTTTTACAGTTTAATTATGTTCGGCATCAGCAACTCGTAACCCTGCTTTCAGTTGGATAGTCGGCGGAAGCGCTGAACAATCCGAGTCAGGGAAACTAGGAGTGGGATGCCGGAAGACATAATCGATTAAAGTGAGAATCATTTTCATGATATCTCAGTACAGGTAGAAAGCAAAGGTGGAATTCGGCTGAATTTTTATTTTTTGGGGATATTAGGGAAATTGAGAGATTTTTTCTATTGCTTAAAAATTGGATTGTAAGCCGATGCGGAAAGTTAAACCGGGTTGATAGATCCGATTAACTCTTTCATAAGTTTTATCAGTTAAGTTTTCTAAATAAATTGTCAGCCCTAAATTTCGAGTTATGGGAACTCTGGCGCTCAAATCTAAATTAAGAAAAGATGGAGAGAAATCGGTATTATTATCATCAGGATTGTTAAAAAAAGCTCTCCGAGAACCGCTGTTATAACTTGCAAATAAATTAATTTCCCAGCCGGCACTGCCATAGCCAATTCCGGCTTTAGCAACCGAATAAGGAACTAAGCCTAATTGTAAACCCTTATCCGTGCCGGTTTCGATACGTGCGTCAGTATAAGTGTAGTTGAGAAAAGTTGCCCATTCTGGAGCAATTTGCCACTTCAACGCCGCTTCTAAACCATTTGTATTGACAAGACCAATATTTGCCCACTTACCGGCTTCTATTCCTAGGCGATCATTCAAACGACTGCCAAAGTAAGTAAATTGTCCGGTAAAATTAGAAGTAAAATTAATATCGAAGCCGGCTGTCCAAGAAGATCCTTTTTCGGGATCTAAATCTGGGTTGGGCAACCAATTATGCACAGTATCATAAACATATAATTGATCTAAACCAGGGTTACGCTGTACAGAAACCCAACTCCCACGTACTGCAATGCTAGGGTTGATATCCCACCGCAAGCCGGCGCTAGGATTGAGATAACTGCCAAACTCACTATTAAAGTTCTGCCTAATTCCAAGTTCAGCTTGAAACCTATCGCTAATTTCCCAGGTATTTAAGGCAAACAGCGCCCCATTAAATCGATTTGTATCTTCAGTTTCATTCAAACCGGCTCTTTCAGGAATGGTGCTTAAAACATCGCCGGCTAAAAAAGTTTGTTGTACGTCCAATCCCCAGCGAAGATTATTATTAGAAGCTGTGCGCCACTGGTGTTCTACCCTAGCCGTGAGCGCTTGGGAATTGAGCGACCCTTGGCGGTAAAATGTACTTTGTGTCGGCCCGTAGGTATTAAAGTAATCTTGGTTATAACCAATCGTTGTTTGCAGAACCGAATCATCATTATCACTCAGCCGGCTATTCCAAGATAAACCAACATTAAAAACATCATGATCGAGTCTATCTCTTTGCAAAGGAAAGCCAAAATAGAGAAGACCCCGTCGGCTGCTAATTTTGTAAGCATCGAAACTCAGAGTATTTCTAGGGTTTAAGCCAATTCTGACACTGCCAAAGTAATTGCTAGTCGCTGTATCGCCATTAAATAAACGTCCCTTTTCATCACGATTTGCCGCGCCTTCCGGGACACGATAGCGGTTATCTATTTCGGATTCTTCATAACTTAAATTAAAATCTAAAGAGCCGGCAGAGCCACTATAGCTAGCATGATAGTTAGACTGATTTAAAGAGCCAAATTCAACCAAGCCATTGAATTTTGGAATACCCTGTCCCTGTTTAGTAATAATATTAACAACGCCACCAAAAGCTTCAGAACCGTATAAAGTCGCACTGGTGCCACTCGATAATTCTACCCGTTGAATTGATTCAACCGGAATGCTATTTAAGTCAGTTGCACCATGATAAGTGTTAACATTGCTGCCAATTGGTCTACCATTTAATAAAAAAACAGATTGATTAATCGAGTGTCCGCGATAGTAAGTGCCGGTGTGAATATCCGCACCTTTACCCGCATCATTAATAGCAAATCCCGGTAAACCTCTCAGCACTTCTGCCGCACTGCTAGAACCTTGCTGTTGGATTTCTTCAGCATAAATTTCGTATGCCGATGTAGATTGCAGAACTCTATTTCTCACTGCTGTAACAATTAAATCAACCGGCTTTTCTGGTGAAATGAATACAACCAGCTTCGCTTCAACTTGATGCTTTTTTGGTAGATTAAACCCTGGTAAAATTGGCTGCTGAACCAGCAACTCTGCACGGGTGTGGGGAAACCGGATATCACTCAGGCGAGGAATCTCTGAAAAAGATTGTTTTGGCTGAGAAACTTTTGTAAGCGCGAGAGAATGAGGGTTTGCTAAAGCTGCCGGCATAATTCCCCAACACAGGCAACTGACGCCAAACATAACAAAATATAATTTCATACTGATTTAATAACAAAACTAGACGCTCAAAATCTGCCCCTCAATTGAATTAAGGGAAATCGCTGTTTCGGGGGCATGATAAAGCCACACGTTATTGTGGAACAGCTAGATACCTAAGTCAAAAGACAGGCTGTCAAACTTCTATGTTTTGGTTAAAAAATGAAATTTTTAAGTGTAATGTGCTATATAAGAAAATCAATGCTAGCGTGTTAAACAGTTATGACTCCGCTGCCAAATTACCGTCCCAAACAACTTTCCCTCGGCCCTTTGGAGGCAGAAATTTTAAACATTATCTGGGAACTCGGTTCCGCCACTGTTAAGGATGTACACGAACGTATTTTGGCCGATCCAGACCGGGAATTAGCCTACACTTCAGTTACAACTGTGTTGCGTCGCCTTACCCAGAAAGGTTGGCTTGCCTGCGATAACAAAGGGCGTATATTCTCTTGGCGACCTTTAGTTTCTCGTGAGGAAGCAAAAGTACTAGAGGCTTACGAAAAATTGCACCGATTTTTGGAAGTGAGCAACCCAGATATTGTGGCAGCTTTTGCTGATAGCCTCGATTGTGCAAGTTTAGATCAATTAGAAGCAATTGCCCAACGAATTCAAGCCGCACGCAAAGCCAGGGAGGAAAAATAATGCATTTGTTAATGATTCTGGCAGCAGTGGCGGTTGCGTGGTGTGTGAGAAAGAGATGGATTGCGCCGGCAGGAAACTGGAGAGAACGCTGGCAAAGAGCAATTATGCTTTTTCTGTTTCCTCCAATGCTGCTAATAATGACAGCAATAGCCGTGCTTTTTATGGGTCCATCTGGGCAAATGGTCGGCTTGCTGACAGACTGGTTAAGCTATGCAATTGCCTCTGGTTTTTTAGGATTGGCAGGCGTTTTATGCGTAAAGCTAGCAACACAGGGTTGGAAAACGCTGCGAAAAACTCGCACTTATTGCCGGCGCAATATTAGCGGCATACCGGCTCGTATTCTTGACACAACTGCGTTATTTACCGCTCAGATCGGTTTTTGGCATCCGGAATTAGTCGTCAGCGAAGGACTGTTGCAGACCCTTGATAGCGCTCATTTAGAGGCAGTTTTCGCTCACGAGCAAGCGCATTATTACTATCGAGATACCTTTTGGTTTTTCTGGCTGGGCTGGGTGCGTTCTTGCACCACTTGGTTGCCAAATACTGAAGCTTTATGGCAAGAATTGTTAGTTTTGCGAGAACTGCGTGCTGATGCGAAAGCAGCGCAACAGGTCGATCCTTTGGTATTAGCTGAATCGCTGTTATTGGTCGTTAGTGTGCTGCCGGCACCCTGTGAAAGTTTCTGTGCGGCACTCAGTGCTGTTGCACCTCGAAGCCGGTTAGAGGAGCGTATAGAAGCGCTTTTGGCACAGCCAGAGGAGCAATCTTCGATTAATCAGTGGTTTTGGATGTGGTTACTTTTGGCTTTTTTGCCTTTGCTTACTGTGCCTTTTCACGGTTAATTGCACAATTGAAGATTGATTTTTACCCACAGATGCACACAGATAAACACAGATAAAAACACAGATAAAATTGAGGGTTGGTGCGTTGAGTCAGGGGTTTTTATTATTTTCGTTAGGGGTAGATTCAGAATTCTGGATGAGTGCTGCACCTAACCCCCTAACTTTGGCGCTATTGCAGAACTGTCTGGATCTGAGATTCATCCAAATCGCGACCGATTAAGACTAATCGCGTCTGACGAATTTCCGTTGCTAGCCAAGGGCGATCATAGAAATAATCAAAGCGAGAACCCACGCCTTGCACAACTAAACGCATCCCTTTAGCCGGCACGGAAACAAAGCCTTTCACTCGGTAGATTTCTTGCTCTTGCACTAATTTTTGCAACTTTGATATTAATGCTTGCGGCTCAAATTCGTTGTCGCCGATAAAATGTACCGAGTTAATATCGTCATCATGATCGTGTTCTTCTTCTGTGTCATGATGACTAGGCCGGCTTTCCAAATTATCCTCGACTGCTGCATTAAATCCTAACAGCACATCTGGATTAATTTGACCACTTTCACAAGCTACAATTTTTACTCCTGGAGGCAGTTGTTGTTGTAGCCATGACTCTACTTTTTGGCGAGTTTGGAAATCTACCAAATCTACTTTCGTTAGCAATACTAAATCGGCACAAGCTAACTGATCTTCAAACAATTCTTCAATCGGTGTTTCGTGTTCTAAATTGGGATCTTCTTGTCGCTGTGCATTTAATGCGTCAAGATTACCAACCAGAGTGCCGGCTGCAACAGCTTCACAGTCTACCACGGTAATAACACCATCAACGGTTGCGCCGGTGCGAATTTCTGGCCATCGGAAGGCTTGCACTAAGGGTTTTGGCAAGGCGAGTCCAGATGTTTCGATTAACATACAATCAATCTGTTCTCGACGTTGCAATAACTGCTGCATTGTCGGTAAAAATTCTTCTTGTACGGTGCAGCAAAGGCAACCATTGGTTAGTTCTACAATGTTGCCAATGGGATTGTCGTCTTCATCGCAAACTTGGCAAGATTTCAGCAAATCTCCATCAATTCCAATTTCGCCAAATTCATTGACAATAACGGCAATTTTGCGTCCTTGGTTATTTTGCAGAAGGTTACGGATTAGGGTGGTTTTACCGGCACCCAAGAAGCCGGTGATTACAGTGACAGGAATTTTATGCATTTGTTCGTTTTGTGGGCAGAGTTCTATTGAAGTTTTCGGTTTGTGGAGAACGGTTATTTGCTTAACCCGCCCTTACAATTTTTTGGGAATTTTTTTGTTAATCTAGATTTCCCCTAAGCGTTATTTTTGAGCGACTAACTCTAACGTTGGAAGCGGAGGAATTTTTGCTAAAATTCCCTTTTTTAAAGGTTCAGGTCGTTCTGACCAAGGCAATAAGCCATCGGGTTTAGCATAATATTGACTGGCACATTGCAACACAGCCGCCGCACTTTCATTAACGGGTAAATCGCCAAACAAATAAGTATATTTGCCGGCAGCCACGAATGAAACCGCACAGGAACGACTGCAAGCACTCATACATTCAACTTCTTGTATGGGGAAATCCTCTCGTAAATCCCAATTCTTATGAAGTTCATTAATCTGTTCTAAAAGATCCTGACCTCCGCTTTTTCCTTCTCGCTTTCCATCCTTCCAAACTGAAGCGCAGGCTGTACAAACAAATAAAGTATGGGGTGTTTTCATCAAACGTTATCCTTGCTCATACGTGAGCTTAAAATTAGCGAATAGCAGCTAGCCAATCGCTCAAAGCTGACTCAAGATTGACGCGAAAAGAAAATGCTCTTTCTCTTCGCATTATCAAGATAAATGTTGAATTTCCGAATCTTTAGTTGGCAATTAACCATCCCCAGAAAAT
Source organism: Microcoleus sp. FACHB-68 (assembly GCF_014695715.1). NCBI lineage: Bacteria > Bacillati > Cyanobacteriota > Cyanophyceae > Oscillatoriales > Microcoleaceae > Microcoleus > Microcoleus sp. FACHB-68. Next base: position 47,985 of record NZ_JACJOT010000015.1, on the reverse strand, counting down.
AGGATGCCGGCAACCGCAGACTCGAAATAACAAATTGTTAAAAGATTAAATGAACATTCATCCGTACCTCGCAGATGTGTTGAATAATTGACTTCGTTGCCGGTGGGCATTCTGACTCACTCAATTTTAGATAAGAACAAAAGGCAATCCCAAATCCAAAATCGGTTTACAGCTGCGGGACAGCGGCAGATTTGCACTGCACTTTCCCCGTTACCTCCAGCGGCTGAACCCCGCTAGAACCGGCTCGATTTCAATATAGTACCGTGTCCGTCACCTAACTGGAAACGGCCTTGACAAAAACATAAAATTGTGAATTTCTCAGCGCAATCCTCTGGGACTAAGCGATTAACGCGAGAGAAATTTTTTCAGAAAAGGCAAAATCGCATCCGCCAAAGCCGCTGGATGTTCTTCATGCAATCCTAAAGAACCGGGAAGCCGACACTTTTGCACGCCAGAGAAACTCACCAGCACTTCCATTTCCATGCGTGACTTCGGTGGGGTTTGCTCACCGATCACGACCAACACCGGCACCGGCAAGGGTTGAAATAAATCAATAAACTGGGGTCGTGCTTTCACCGTATCGAGGGTGCCGGTGACAAACGCAGCCGGGGCAAATCGCGCCCCTGGTTGCCTGGAAATACGCTGCTTTTGTTGAATCAGGCTGGGGGTTACGGCATTGGGGTTGCTGTAAACATGACGCCGATACATTGAAGTTAAGAAGGGCGCTAAGGTATTTAAAAAATAGAGGAACTGGCCCAACACCGGCAAGCACACCAACTGCTTCAAAATTTTGTAGAACCAGCGATTTTCACCCATTGCCGTCGGCAGAGGCCCGCGCCAAGTCGGGGCGACTAAAACCACCCACGACCACATCGGCGGCTTGTGCTGGGCCAAGTGCATCACATAACCGGCAGCATGGCCGGCAGCAATGACAACAATGGGTTCAGTAAACGTATCGCGTACGAAATCCGCTAAAAAGCTGTAGTAAACGCTCGGTTCGTAGTTAAAAGGCGGGCGTTCTGAGGTGCCAAATCCGGGCCAGTCTACGGCAATCACCTGAAATTGAGGGGCCAAGAGTTCTGCGATGCCGCGCATTTCTGCCCGTGTGGAAACCGTACTTAAGGCCGGCAACAGTAAGATGGGCTTTCCTTCACCCATAATTTCGTAAGTGATCTGTAGCTGGCGTTTTTTCCAAGTCCAGAGATATTCGTAAACAGTACCACCGATGCCGGTAGATGGGTCGGTGGTAGATGCAGAAGTCGGGTCAACAGTGGTGGCCATAGTGGAAAGCGAACTGGGTCTTTCTCCACAATACCAGTGGCTTTCACTTTCGATTGATTAATTCAGGTATTACTCCCGGCTGCTACTCAGGATTGTGGGTTTTTGGAGATTGTGGAGGAAACCTCTAGCAGTAATATTTAGCCGGCAAATAGATTGAGTGGTTTCCGGGGATAGTGATTTGTCTGTTGTTGTTATCTAGGAAGTGCCCCATATCTGGAGTTTACAGTTTAGATTTGAATCAAGGGAACTCAAGCGTTTTTTCACCGGCACTCTCATGAGCCGGTAACTCCCGAAACGCTTATACAATCTCAGTCAATGGGCTTTACCATTGCTGAAGCTTCACCGGAACTCGTTAAAACAAAACAATGACGCCCGTTTATTGCACGAAAGGACATGAAAATCCAGCCGGCAATCGCTTCTGTCACCAATGTGGCGACAAACTTGCCCCATCGGCAGCCGGTGGGATGTCTGCGGGGATCATTCTGGATGATCGCTACCGGGTTATCCTCCAGCTAGGGCAGGGCGGCTTTGGGCGCACTTATCTGGTTGAAGATATCAATCGTTTTAACGAACGCTGTGTTTTAAAGGAATTTGCCCCCCAGGTTCAAAGTGGCAGCGCCTTGCAAAAAGCCCAAGAACTGTTTGAACGAGAAGCCGGCGTTCTCTACAAGCTGCAACACCCGCAGATTCCGCGCTTTCGAGAGTTGCTTCGCGGGCAAATGGCCGGCGTTGAGTCTTTATTTTTGGTACAAGATTATATTGAGGGGCAAACTTACCGGGAATTGTTAAACAGCCGTAAAAGTAAAAGACAGTTGTTTAGTGAGGAAGAAGTCAAAAAGCTGTTGCTGCAACTGCTGCCGGTTTTGGATTATATCCACTCCCAAGGCGTAATTCACCGCGATATTTCTCCCGAAAACCTGATTTTGCGGAATTCCGACCGGCTGCCGGTGTTGATAGACTTTGGCGGCGTAAAAGAAGTCGCGGTTTCTGCCATTTCTAAGTTCAGTCAGCTTGCCTTTTCCACACATATTGGCAAACCCGGATACGCCCCAGAAGAACAACTTAAAAAAGGCAAAGCTTTCCCTAGCAGTGATTTATATTCCTTAGCAGTAACCGCTTTGGTTTTGCTCACCGGCAAGGAACCGCAAGACTTATACAACAGCTTTAAAGCGATTTGGCAATGGCGGCACGTCGTCAGTATTAGCCCAAATCTGGCAGCAATTTTAGATAAGATGTTGCTAAGAAATCCTAGCCAACGCTATCAAGCTGCCGGTGATGTGATTCAAGCTTTAGAACCTTCTGGATTAAAAACTCAGCCCAGTAATATTACCCAAATCAACACCGTTGTCGTTGCGCCGAAAGCCCCGCCTGCGCCCCCTAAACCCGCGCCGGCACCTCCCCCTGCCATAGTGGTACATCAGCCGGCACCCATTGTTCCTGCTGCCGGTCACGGGCATTTAAATCCTGTCGGCATTCTCCTGTTTCCCATCCGGTTTCTGTGGCATTGTTTTCGCACACTGACTGTCCTTAGCATTGGTTTGCTATTACTAGCCGGTGTTGCTTCTTGGGCATTTCCTAAGTTTATTTCTTGGACACCGCCACAGTTGCCAACCGCCATTTCTAGTTCTAAAGAAGAGTCTCGCCTAGACAATATTTTTGTGCGCCGCGAAGCTTTGCAAATTCCTGAAGAATTTTTCAATGTTTTAGTTAATGAACAGTTTTACAACCGGCACCCAGAATTACAAGATCGGCTATTGACAAACAATCAAGAAGATGAGAGTTATCGGCAAAAATGGTATGACAGTGCTGATGCTTTATTGAGTAAATTAGAGCGAGCAAATTTAAGTGAGAAATCGCGTCGGCAAATTGGGCAATATACCGAAGAAAATTATGGTAGCCGGCAGAGTAATCTCAGCAATGAGGAGCTAATTCGCCAAACTGACGAGCAATTTTATCAACTATTTCCCGAACAGCAGGGGCAAACACTCAACCCAGAAACATGGGGTCAAATTTGGTATGCAATTGCAACCAATCGAGCCGAGAATAGATGAGTCCTGAGTCCTGAGCTTTTGAGTGGGAGAGGAAGGGAAGTTTTTGAGGTAATTCTATAAAATTTAGATAGGCTTTAGTTGAAAGTCGATTTCTTTACTTGCCACTGTGATTGAAAATCGGCAACAGTAGCCTTAAAAAACACACCACCCGTTTGGAAAGACGCTGTGTGAGAGCCGGTAAGGATTTTGCCTCTCGCATCTGTAAAGAAATATTAAGAAACGGGCAGTTTTTTGAGTTCAGCGCTGGATCTTTCAATGCCGGCGCAAAAATAGGGATAAAGCAGCCGGTTGGTACAATCTCGGTGGATTTGTTATACCCATACTGAACCCTTTTACAATCGCCCTAGGCCAATGAAGCCCGTCTATTGCAATCAAGGACACGAAAACCCCTCTGGCAGCCATTTTTGTCTTCACTGTGGGGAAAAGCTACAGGCACCGGCAACCTCTGGTGTTGTTCAAGGGATGATTTTGGGCGAACGTTACCGCATTTCGCGCCAGATCGGGCAAGGTGGCTTCGGACGCACCTACCTATCTGAAGATGTTAACCGCTTCAACGAACCGTGTGTTCTCAAAGAATTTGCCCCCCAAGTCCAAGGCACCTACGCGCTGCAAAAAGGTCAAGAATTGTTTGAACGCGAAGCCGGCGTTCTCTACAAGCTGCAACACCCGCAAATTCCGCGCTTCCGGGAGATGTTTCGGGCGAATTTGGACGGCGAGGGACATTTGTTTTTGGTGCAAGATTATGTGGAAGGTCAAACTTACCGTTCCTTGTTAATCAACCGGCGGGTGCACAACCGGCTGTTTAGCGAGGCAGAAATCACGCAAATGCTGCTGCAACTTCTGCCGGTTTTAGACTACATCCACACCCAAGGCGTCGTGCATCGAGATATTTCTCCCGATAACCTGATGCTGCGGAATTCCGATCTGCTGCCGGTGTTGATAGACTTTGGCGGCGTTAAGCAAGTCGCGGCAACGGTGGCGTCTGAGTTCGTGGGAGGCATTAACGCACCGGCAACGCGGCTGGGTAAGGTAGGATACGCCCCAGATGAGCAAATGCAGATGGGCGCTGTTTACCCCCACAGTGACTTGTATGCCTTGGCTGTGACGGTGTTGGTACTACTCACCGGCAAGGAACCCCAAGAACTGAGAGATCCCCAAACGCTGAGTTGGAGGTGGCGCAATTACGTTAGCCTCAGCCCCAGTTTAGGGGCAGTGTTTGATAAAATGCTGGCTCACCGGCCTGGTGAACGCTATCAATCGGCAAAGGAGGTGCTGCAAGCCCTCACCGGCACTCCACCGGCACCCCTTCCCCCGCCACCACCAGCACCCCTTCCGCCTCCGCCACAACCGGATATCACCCAAGCAACCCAAGCCGTTGCGCCAATAAGGCCGGCACAACCTCCACAGCCGGCACAACCCCCACAGCCGGTTCCGGCTGCCGTGACTCCTCAGCGGAAAGCGGCTGCACCGTTTTGGCTAAACCTGCTGCTAATGGGCATCGTGATTGCCGGCATGGGTGGAGTTGGCTGGTGGGCCGGTAATTATTGGGTAGACCAACAAAGACAGGGGGATCACTCCATTCCACCTCCAGACAGATCGGATAATTATTCCCCCGAAGAAAGACAGCGCAAAGATGCCCTTCGTGATCGCCGTAAAGCCTTGGGGATTGATTACAATTTCTACATTGATTTGGTGAATGAGGCTTTTTATACCAAATATCCAGAGCAACAGGGACGCGTTCTCAGCGATGAATCTGTTGATGAAGTGTGGCGATCTCGCTGGGATAGTTTGGCCGATCAACAACTTAATCAACTTGCCAGTCTCAGCGAGCAATCTCGTCGCCGGTTGGGCAGTTATACTTCAGCCGATATTGATCGCTGGAAAGCACAAATTAATCTGCGGAACTTGAGTAGTCGGGCGCTCAATGACTTGACAGATGCCAGGTTTTTCTATCTATTTCCTGATCAACCCAAGGGTCAGAATTTGCTCGATAGACCCATTGGTCAAGTTTGGCAGGCAGTCGCTACGGATTTTGTGCAAGCTGTGGCAGCAGGAAGTACTTTAGAAGAAATTAAATTTGATCGAGGTAGCACTAGCACGCAAATTAGTGGCAATCTCGAACCCGGTGCCGGTAAGGCTTATATTGCTAAATTGAATAAAGATCAACTGATGAAATTAAACTTAGATGCGCCGGCTCAATCAACCCGGCTGTCCCTCTACACTCCCACCAGCAAGAACCCGCCTTTATTAGAAGATTCAAAACAAGTGACTTGGTCTAATAAACTGTCTGAAGCCGGTTACTATGAAATTGTCGTTGTTTCTGATAGCACAGACCCGATTTCCTACAACTTAACCCTCGAAATCAATTAACTTTTTTTTCGCTGCCGGCACCTAACTCCCCTATCCCTGACTGTGGCTTTTATTCCTCCACCTCAGATGATTTACAAAATCTGCGTTTATCTGCGGTTGAAAAAACAAAAAAATGAACGTTGACAAGAAGTTTACCCTCACTCAGTTAAAATTTACAATCATCGGTGAAGGCAAACCCAATCATCACTCACAGCAAGCTGGCAGAATCCGGATCTAAAAATAACAGGGCATTGGGTTGCCGGCGGAGAATAGAAGCAGGGCAAACCGTACTAATTGTTTCTTGCAACATCTTTTTCACCGGCAGCGCTTTGCGTTTTTCTGGCGCAAGGCACAATATTTTTTTTGCAGAGCAAATCATCGGCAGCGTCAGGGTAAACGCGTATTGCGGTACAGCTTCAAGATGGGGAAAATGACCTTCATCAACCTGCTGCTGACGCGTTGCAGTGTCCAACTTCACCAGTTTAATGTGATGCGGATCATTGAAATTAGCGACAGACGGATCATTAAATGCTAAATGTCCATTTTCCCCAATACCCAAACAGCAGAGATCAATCGGTTGTGCTTGCAAAAGTTGGGTGTAGCGTTCGCATTCATTCAGCGGTTGCATCGCGTCACCTTCTATATAATGAAACGTACAGGACTTCACTTGATTTTCCACTCGCTGACGCAAATAGCGGCGGAAACTAGCAGAGTGATCGCGTTCAATTCCCAAATACTCATCCAGATGAAAAAAGGTAATGCGAGACCAATCTACGCCTCCCAAAGAAATCAGCGTTTCCAGAAATTGGATTTGAGAGTTGCCGGTGGCTAAAATTACTGCAGCGCTTGCCTGTTGCGTGAGACAGTTTTGCAAATAGGTTTGGGCAATTTGGGCAGCATCATGAGCGATTTGGGTGCTAGAGTTGTAAACTCGTACCGATAGGGCATCGACTGCAAACATTTGTACCGGCATCCTTCCTTGTGAAGTGTTCGATGTGTTAAACATAGAGGCGTTAGAATTTTTTTTGAGGGGTGTAGCTGCACCTGCCAATGATCCCAACAGCGAGGGTGCCGGCACTCCTGCTCTAGGATTTATAGCCGGCGTAACATTGTTATCGCTTTCGGGCCTCTCAACAAAAACTTGCCATTTTGGCAACACTCATAGGATTTTATTACCTAAACTATTGAAAATACACAAGTCTCAATATCGTCTGGCAACTAACTTTTTCAAAAGAAACCGAACTCAACAGTTTGTGGCGAAAAACTGATTCTGCTGTTATTCAGTATCCTTGATCACAACTTCACACAAAGTTAAAATTTAATGAAACCTTTACTTCAGCAGTTTCAAGTTTTTAAAGATAGAATAAAACTTAATGCAGACGCAGAATTAAGGGTTTAAAATTTTATTAAGTGGGGTTGCAGTTGTCAATGTGTAACTGAAATAACAACAACAGCAAGGTAGGCCAGAAAATGAACAAAATTGAACGTTGGTTTTAGGGGTGTAAATTATGCAAAGTATTGATTTTAGTAATTACGAAAGTGGCAGCACTTCTTTAGAAAATTTCTTGGTTATAAATTCTTACCAGCTTTCACCCCAGCAACAGAGCCGAATTTTTGAAAGTCTGACTGCAGCGCAACCTGGAGGAGATATTGAGCAGGTCAGCGTCGTTTTGCGTGAAAGCTTAAACGTGCCGGCATTCCAGAAAGCGTGGGCGCGAGTGATAGATCGGCACCCAATTTTGAGAACAAGCTTCCATCACTTAGACACTAACGAAGCGCGTCAGGAAGTGCATCAACAAGTCACCCTTCCTCTACAACAGCAAAATTGGTGCGATCTGCAGGAGAACGAAATCGAAAGCCGGCTGGCAGCATTTCTAGAAGCAGACCGGCAACTAGGCTTTAAATTGACAACTGCCCCCCTGATGCGCGTGGCAATTTTGCAAATTGCTGAAGCACAATACCGCGCGATCTGGAGTTTCCACTCGGTACTGCTCGATAGTTGGTCTGTGGAAATCGCCCTCAAAGAAGTTTTTGCCTTTTACGAAGCATTTAGCGCCGACCACGACTTACCACTCAAACAACCCCGTGCTTACGGAGATTACATTGAGTGGCTGCAACAGCAGGATTTCTCCCAAACAGAGGTATTTTGGCGGCAGCAATTGCAAGGCTTGACAGCACCCACCACTGTCCTGCCGGCCATTGCCCCAGCAGCAGACAAGGCACAACCAGAAACCGGCTTTGTCACGCAAGAAATTCGCCTATCGCCGGTTGATACCCTGCGCTTGCAGTCTTGGGCACAACAAAACCAGCTCACCTTGGAAACCTTGCTACAAGGCGCGTGGGCGCTGCTGATCAGCCGCTATAGTGGCCAAGCAGACGTCGTTTTTGGAGCCGCCGTCACAGGTCGCCCCTCGGTTCCTGGGTTAGACTCTGTTGTGGGACTTTTCAGCAACATCGTGCCGGTGCGCGTTCATGTTTCGCCGACGCAGTCTCCGGTAGACTGGCTTACAGAACTCCGGCAGACTTACAAAGCATTGCAAGCCTACGAACACACCCCCTTACCCCAGATCCAGCAGTGGAGTGAATTCCCGCCGGCAACTCCCTTATTTGAAAGTATTCTGGTTTTTGAGAATTACCTGTTAGATTCCTTCCTGTTAGATTCCGCTCTAGAATTACACGGAAGTAGCTGGGAAAATCGAGAGCTTCAACACCACCGCAACAGAAACTACCCACTGACATTAACCGGCTACGCCCAACCAGAATTTCTCCTCAAACTCGAATACGACACCCAGCGCATTGATGCCGGCACCATTAGCCGGATGCTGGGACACCTGAAAACCTTGCTCGAAAGCTTGGCAACCAATTCTGAAGAACAACTGAAGGACTTGCCAATGCTAACAGAGCAAGAGCTTCTGCAAATGCTGGTGGAGTGGAACGACACAGCCGCAGAATATCCCAAAGATGTTTGCATTCATCAATTATTTGAAGCTCAGGTAGAACGCACACCCGATGCAGTTGCCGTTATTTTTGGAGACATCAAATTAACCTACCGGCAGCTCAATACCAGAGCCAATAAACTCGCCTACCACCTGCAAAGTTTGGGTGTCAAACCAGAAGTTCGCGTGGGAATTTGCGCGGATCGTTCTTTGGAAGTCGTGGAAGCCCTACTCGCCATTTTCAAAGCCGGCGGCGTGTATGTGCCTTTAGATCCGACCTATCCCAAAGATCGGCTGGCATTTATGTTAGAAGATTCCGCTGTGCCGGTGTTATTAACTCAAACCCATTTGGTTGAGCAATTACCCGAACATAACGGACAAATTGTGTGTTTGGATGCAGTCGGGGAAGAAGTCAGCCGGCAAAGCGATGAAAATCTAATTTCCCCCACAACCCAAGCCCATGCAGCTTATGTCATCTACACATCTGGAACCACCGGCAAGCCAAAAGCTGTTGTTGCAGAACACAGCAATTTAATCAACTATATTTTGGCAACACAGGACAGATTCCAATTTGACACAACCGATGTCATGCCCTGTATTGCTCGCTTTTCCTTCAGCATTTCTCTGTTTGAATTATTAGCGCCTTTGATGGCCGGCGGAAGTGTCGTTGTTCTCTCACGAGAAAATGTGCTGGACATGAATAAACTGGTCAGCGGATTCGGCCAGTTAACCAATGTTCACCTCACGCCTAGCTTGATGCGAAAGGCTATCGATTTTATCAGAGCACAAGGTTTGGAGGCAAAGGATTTTAAAAACATCCGCCGAGTCTTCATGGGAGGCGACACCGTTGCCCCAGATCTACTCGAAGATGTAAAACCCTTCTTCCAAGATGCTCAAATCTATGTGATGTATGGGTGCAGTGAAGCAACAACCCTGTGTTTAAATTACAAACTGCCCACAGACATCAAAGCCGAAAAGAACATTGTAGGCCGCCCGTTTAATAATGTGCGGATACGCATCTATGACGAGCAGCAAAATTTAGTGCCTGCCGGCGTTCCTGGGGAAATTTACGTTGGAGGTGCCGGCGTCACACGGGGCTATGCAAATCGGGAAGATTTGACCCAGGAAAAATATGTCTGGATCGACGATCAACGGTGGTACAAAACCGGCGATGTCGGACGTTATTTACCCGATGGCAATATTGAATTACTGGGGCGCACAGACTTTCAAGTATCTCTGCGCGGGTTCCGCATCGAAACAGGTGAAGTTGAATCCGTCCTGCGGCAGCATCCAGCGATTAAAGATGCAGTTGTGGCGGCAAAAGACGATGAGAGCGGTGAAACCCGCCTCGTAGGCTATTTAGTCCTGCAGCAAGAACCAGCCCCTGCCAGCCGCGAACTGCGTCGCTTCCTGGGGGCAAAACTGCCTGAATATATGGTGCCCTCGGTATTTGTGACGCTGGCAGCACTGCCGGTGACACCCAACGGCAAGCAGGATCGCAAAGCCCTACCGGCACCCGAATGGACGCGTCTCCCGCGTGAAACCGAGTATGTGGCACCTCGCACCGTCATTGAAGAGGAACTCGCCGGCATCTGGGCAGAAACCATCGGAGTTGAACAAGTTGGCATTCACGACAACTTTTTTGACTTGGGGGGACATTCCCTGCACGCAACCCAAGTCCTCTCCCGCGTGCGCGAAACCTTCGAGGTGGATCTGCCGATGCGCTCACTGTTTGAGTGCCCCACAGTCGCGGAATTGGGCGAACAAATTAACGTATGGCTGCGAGGCGGGCAAATTCAGAAAACGGCCCCCATTGTGCCAGTTTCACGGGACACTCACCTGCCTCTGTCCTTTTCCCAGCAGCGGTTGTGGTTCCTCGAACAATTAGAGGCGGGCAACTCTGCCTATAATATCCCCGCCGCCGTGCAACTTAAAGGAGCGCTGAACACCGGCATCCTGAAGCACAGCATCAACGAAATTGTGCGCCGGCACGAATCGCTGCGAACCACCTTTGGCAAGAAGCTAGACGGGCAGCCGTTTCAGGTTATTACCCCAACCTTAATCGTCGCGCTGCCGGTGGTAGACTTATCTGCGATTGCTGAACCTCAGCGCTCTGAGGAAGCGCAGCGGCTGGCATTGGCAGAAGCCGACAAATCCTTTAACTTCTTTACCAACGAGCCGTTAATTCGCGCTCAACTCGTGCGCCTCGCTGAAGATGAGCATTTATTCCTGCTGACGATCCACCACATCATCTCCGATGGTTGGTCATTTGGCTTGTTCATGCGGGAACTGGCGACCATTTACGAAGCCTTCAGCGCCGGCAACCCTTCGCCTCTGCCAGAATTGTCAGTACAATATGCAGACTTCGCCCACTGGCAACGGCAATGGCTCAAAGGTGAGGTTCTAGAGTCCCAGCTTTCTTACTGGAAACAGCAACTAGGCGGTAAGCTGCCGGTGTTGGAATTGCCCACCGATCGCCTACGCCCGCCGGTGCAGACTTTTAACGGTGCCAAGGAATCTTTGGTACTTTCTCAGGAACTGAGCGAGGAAATCAAGGCGCTGTCACGTCGGGAAGGTGCAACCTTATTTATGACCTTGCTGGCAGCCTTCAATACCTTGCTGTGCCGCCATTCTGGACAGGAAGATATTATTGTCGGTTCGCCGATTGCCGGTCGCAACCGCGCCGAAATTGAGCAGTTAATTGGCTTCTTTGTCAATACCTTAGTGCTGCGTAACGATTTATCTGGCAATCCCAGTTTCCGGGAACTGCTGCAACGGGTGCGCGAGGTAGCTTTGGGAGCATACGCTCACCAAGAGTTGCCGTTTGAGAAATTGGTGGAAGCGCTGCAACCAGAGCGAGATCGCAGCCGCAACCCGATATTTCAGGTGTGGTTTAATTTGCTCAACTATGAAGACAACCAAATCAAAATACCGGGATTAACGCTCGATCATCTCTCGTTTACTGAGCAAGCGTCGAAGTTCGATATCACGCTATATGCTCAAGAACAAAACGAGGGAATGAAGCTGGAATTGGTTTACAACACCGATTTGTTTGACCGGCAGCGAATGGTTGAGATGCTGGCACAGCTCCAACATCTGCTTGAGCAAATTGTCAAGAACCCAGCCGAACCCATCGCTCATTTCTCCCTGATTTCTTCCCAAACTCAAGCCCTTTTACCGAATCCAAATCAGGCACTTGAAGATTGCTGGGAAGGCGCTGTTCATACGCATTTTTCCCAACAGGCAAAGCGAGTGGGAAATAGCACCGCAATCATTGATCGGCAAGGAAGTCTGACTTATTCAGAACTGGATAAAATCAGCAACCAACTCGCCCATTACCTGCACAAAAATGGCATTGGCTCTCAAGATGTTGTGGCAATTTACGCGCACCGCAGCGCCTCAATCGTCGTGGCTTTGCTGGGAATTCTCAAAGCCGGCGCAGCATTCACCATCTTAGATGCCAATTACCCTGCCGAGCGGTTAATTGATTGCCTGAAACTCACACAGCCTAAAGGTTGGCTGCAAATGTCAGCAGCCGGAAACCTTCCGGAGGCTTTAGAAACCTTTGTCGGGACACTATCAACTCAGTGCCGGCTTACCCTTCCCACTGCTGCCGGTCAAATCGGTGAACTGTTAAAGGATTATTCCACAGAAAATCCCGACACAGAAATTAACGCCGATGACTTAGCCTATATCGCCTTCACCTCCGGTTCAACCGGCAAACCAAAAGGCATCTTAGGCACCCACAAACCGCTTTCCCACTTCCTGCAATGGCACGCCCAAACCTTTAATTTCAATGAATCAGACCGATTCAGCGTGCTATCTGGACTTGCCCATGATCCCTTGCTGCGAGACATTTTCACACCTCTATGGTTGGGCGCAACCCTGTGCATTCCCACCCCAGAAGAAATTGGCACTCCAGGCAAGTTATGCGAGTGGATGAAGCAACAGCAAATCACCATTAGCCACCTCACACCGGCAATGGGAGTGCTGTTAACAGAAACCTCACAAACCCAACAACTAACCAACCTACGTTATGCCTTCTTCGGGGGCGACGTATTAACCACGCGTGATGTTGAAAAACTGCAAATCCTTGCGCCTAACATCAATTGCGTCAACTTCTATGGAGCCACGGAAACCCCGCAAGCAATGGGGTATTATACAGCTCCAACTCAAAAATTAGAAAATACCTCATCTTCCCAAGGCCGAATCCCCCTCGGACGGGGCATCAAAGATGTGCAATTACTGGTGTTAAATTCTGCCCACCGGCTCGCAGGAATCGGTGAAATCGGAGAAATTTACATTCGCACATCTTATTTAGCCAAAGGCTATTTGGGAGATGAATCGATGACGGCTGAGCGATTCCTCACCAATCCGTTTACCCAAAGCAGCGAAGACCGGCTCTATAAAACCGGCGACTTAGGCCGGTATTTACCCGACGGGAATATATCAGTCGTTGGTCGCGCTGATAATCAAGTGAAAATCCGGGGTTTCCGGATTGAACCCGGAGAAATTGAGGCAGTATTAAGTCAGCATCCCAACGTGCGTCAAAGTGTTGTGATTGCCCGTGAAGATGTACCGGGAGAGAAACGTTTAGTTGCCTATATTGTCCCCACTCCTGCTGACTCAGCACTCAGCACTCAGCACTCAACACTCAAGAGCGAATTGCGCGGTTTTGTTAAAGAAAAGCTGCCAGATTACATGGTGCCTTCAGCGTTTGTGATGCTGGAAAGCATCCCCCTAACGCCCAACGGTAAAATTGACCGCCGCGCACTGCCGGCACCCGATACTTCCCGCAGCGAATCAGAAGGTTCCTTCGTTGCACCCCGCGATGATTTGGAACTTCAATTAACAAAAATTTGGGAAACCGTTATCGGTGTTACACCCATTGGCGTCAAGGACAACTTCTTTGAGTTGGGGGGACACTCACTGCTAGCGGTGCGCCTGTTCACTGAAATTGAGAAAATTTGCGGTAAAAATCTTCCCCTCGCAACCCTCTTCCAAGCACCAACGATTGAGCAACTAGCGAGTCTAATTCGCCAAGAACGCTGGGCAGCGCCGACAGAATCCTTGGTGTTGCTAAGTCCAGGCGGCAACAAACCCCCACTATTCTGTATTTACGGAATTTTGCTCTACCACGATTTAGCAAAGCATCTAGGTGGAGAGCGGCCCGTTTATGGCATTTACCTCCAGGCTGAAGTTGACCTGCTCAAAGAGGATGGAGGCAACAATCAAGACTCTCCTTTAAACAGTGTCCCTGGCGTCGCGAGTCTGTATCTCCAAGAAATCCGCAAGCGCCAACCTGTAGGGCCATATTATCTAGCCGGTGAATCGTTTGGCGGCTTAGTCGCCTTCGAGATGGCCCAGCAGCTACGTGCAGAAGGTGAGACAGTCGAATTAGTCGCCTTGTTTGATACCTTTGCGCCCGATGGGATGAAAGGGTTGCCCTTGGGGCGGCGGATGGCGATTCACTTAGAGACTTTCCGGCAAAAAGGCCACAGTTACATCTTGGAGAAAATACAGGCAAAGATTTCCTCAAGCAAAGAGAAAGTTCTCAGTCTCATCGGCAAAATGTCCAGCAAGTTTGATCAGGGAAGCGAGCGATCCTTGTCTAAGTCCCTGCAAAAAATCACCAGCAATGATGCCCGCCGGACTGTGCGCCATCAGGCAGTCAGGAATTATGTACCGCAGCCCTACCCAGGCAAAGTGACTTTATTCCGGGCTATGGATCGCACTGAGTTTGAAAGCTATTACACTGACCCGAAAACCTGGACTCCCTTTACAGTTGGAGGGTTAGACGTGCACGATGTACCGGGCAACCATATCGGTATTCTCAAACAACCGAATGTACAGGTTCTAGCCGCGAAGTTAAAGGCTTGCCTCGATCAGGCATCGTCAGAAAATTAAGGACAAGTTTTTCAAGTGTCTCCTCTGTTCCTTTAACGCTTCTCCTAGGGCATTTTCTTCTTGGTTACGTTCGCACTCCGGTTACATTTTTAGTACCTGAGTTCACCGTAACAATCTCGAAGGAAATGCCTTTTTTTTATACTTTCTACCAATTTCAAAAAAGAATGCCACAGATGAATCAGTTGGATACAGTCACTCAAAACTCAACGTGTTTCTCTACCTAATATAGGATGTGGCACGATTCAAAAATCGGATAAACTCATAATCCAATACATTAAACCCTGAGTTTCATCTGCGAAATTTGTATTGAAAAAATTCATCTTAGTTATTTTTCAATAAATATCTAGCCTGGTCATATTTTTTTACCAAGATAATAGAAAATTAGGCATAATTAAACAGCAAAAAAATAAACCTAAAACTGATTGTTGCTTCCTTTCCGATCTGTCACGAAAGCCCAAGATTTTTTCTTCTACCCTTCCTAAAATCACCTAAAACAATAACATACAGTCTTAACTTGTCATCAATAATTGAGTGATTGCTCATTCCCAACTTTTGAATAAATAATACCTAAGATAGATGTACGATAAGACAAAGACCTATCAAAGTTGATAAAAATAGCGGTAGCGTAGTTGCCAAAAACTTACATAGCAAAGCGTTCAGCTTTGGCATCGAAACGCTCAGCAATGTTTTATTAACGGGAAAAATCATGGATCTGCAAGCATCAGCATCAGCAGCCTGGACGAAAATTCAGGGGATGATCTCAGGCACGATTACGATGCTGCCAAATGTGATCTTGGCTTTAATCGTCTTTACTTTGTTCTTTTTTGCAGCAAGGACGATCAGAACCCTTGTCAGACGTCTGACGAGAAGACACCGGCAAGCGAGAAATTTAGGGCTGGTTCTTGGACGTTTAGCTCAAGGGGTTGTCATTTTAGTCGGCTTATTTGTTGCTTTATCGATTGTTATTCCTTCTTTTAAGGCAGGTGATTTAGTTCAACTGTTGGGGATTAGTGGGGTAGCAATTGGGTTTGCTTTTCGGGATATTCTCCAAAATTTTCTCGCCGGCATCTTAATTCTTTTGACTGAACCGTTCCAAATTGAAGACCAAATCGTATTCAAAGATTTTGAAGGCACCGTTGAAAATATCCAGACACGCGCCACAATCATTAGAACTTACGATGGCCGTCGCATAGTGATTCCAAATGCTGAACTTTTCACGAATTCAGTAACCGTCAACACCGCATTTGAAAAACGGCGGAATGAATATGATGTTGGGATTGGATACGGGGATGATATTGACCGGGCGAAGCAACTCATTTTGGAAGCACTCTACAGTGTGGATGGGGTTTTGCACGATCCCGCACCCGATGCCCTTGTAATGGAACTTGCTGAGAGTACGGTAAACATCCGCGCCCGGTGGTGGATAAAACCGCCGCGACGTGCGGATACCCTTGATTCGCGCGATCAAGTCCTCATTGCGATTAAGAATAAGTTGGTTGCAAATGGCATCGATCTGCCCTTCCCGACACAGCAAATTCTTTTCCACGATCAAACCGAAGAAACTGATGGTGATCGCGCTCGTCAGCGGGAAGGATGGCCGGCAGGAAACAATGAAGTCCCGAAACCGCGCAGCATCGGGGGTTCCCTGAGAAAGCTGGCTGAAATGCGTTCGCAACGAGATGGTAACGGTGGCACATGAATATCAAGCTGAGCAAGCTTTGGGATTCACTGCACTCTAGCTACTGGTTTGTACCGGCACTCATGTCAGGCAGCGCAATGGTGCTGGCGTTTGCGATGCTGGCGCTTGATCGGGCCGGCAAATCTGGCTTTATTGAAAAGCTCGCCTTGATCTACACCGGCGGCCCAGATGGGGCGCGGACAATGCTTTCAACGGTTGCCGGTTCGATGATCACCGTTGCCGGTACTGCCTTCTCCATCGTTATCGTCGCCCTCACCCTGGCTTCTTCACAGTTTGGCCCGCGACTGCTGCGTAACTTCATGCAGGACACCGGCAATCAAATTGTGCTGGGTACGTTCATCGGCACCTTTATTTACTGCTTACTTGTCTTGCGAACCATCAGGGGCGATGATTACAACCTATTTGTTCCGCAGCTAGCAGTAACGTTCGGCATCGTGTTAGCGATCACCAGCATTGGGGTGTTAATCTATTTTATCCATCACGCCTCCACCTCAATTCAGTCATGGCACGTCATTGGGGAAGTTAGCAAAGATTTAAACCATGCCATTGATCACTTGTTTCCCCAAAAGATCGGACAGGGAAACCCAGGACAAAAACAGCGATGGGTTGACGAAATTCCGGTGAATTTTGATAAAGAAGCCTCGCCGGTTCTGGCAACTAAGAGTGGTTATTTGCAGGCGGTTGATGACAAGCGATTGATGAAAATTGCCAAGTCAAACAACCTTCTGCTGCGTCTCAAATACCGTCCTGGTAAGTTTATTGTGCAAGACAGCGAGCTGGTAATGGTTTGGCCTGGGGAACGAATGAATGAAAAACTTTACGGGCAAATTTACGGGGCATTTATGTTGGGTTTGCAGCGCACTGAACAGCAGGATGTAGAATTTTGCATTAACCAATTGGTCGAGATTGCACTGCGGGCGGTTTCCCCCGGCATCAACGATCCGTTTACGGCAATTCAGTGTATTGATCAGCTCAGCGCCGCGCTGTGCCGGCTGGCTCAAAGAGATTTACCTTCGCCTTACCGCTACGATGACGAGAACAACCTGCGGGCGATTGCCAATTCTGTGACGTTTGCCGGGATAACTGACGACGCTTTTAACCAGATCCGGCAGTACGGGGGATCGGATGTGGCAGTAACAATCCGCTTACTAGAAGCAATCGCAGCGATCGCACCGCACACTCGCAACCGCAAGGATCGCGAGGCACTTTTGCATCATGCAACCATGATTGAGCGCGGTAGCCAACAGTTATCGGAGGAACATGATCGCAAGGATGTTGAGGAACGATACTTGGCGGCGGTGAAGTTGCTCTCTAATCAATCAAATTAAACCGGCAACCTGTCTACACAGCAGTAACAACTTTAAAAACCGATATCATCGTCATCTTCTTCATAGTCTTCTTCCTCCATTGGGAATTCAATTAACTCATCGTCATTCAAAGCTGCCGGTGTGGGATCGTCCACCTTATTGCTCAATTCAATCTCTTCTCCGTTAAATGATTTAACAAGTATCTGAACGGCACTTTCTAACTCATCTTCAGGTGACTGCCGCAAGCGGGAAGCATCTTTCTGGAAGCCATTTGTTACAGATGCAGGCGGTGGTGTTGCAGCAGCTTGGTAATTATTAGCTGCGGGTGAATTGGCACTGGGAAAGTCTCTTTGTGGTTGTGCCGGCGGTTGCTGATATGTGTTGTTATCGGGTGCCGGCGGGGGAATATTATTCTCATTAAAAGCTGCCGGTGGCGGGGTTTGCGCCGGCATTGCTTTGGGTTGGTTAGCACCGGCAACTTCTAAAGTTACCTTAATCTTGCGATTGAAGATTTTCAAAAAGGCTGTTTCAACATTAGGCATCTTTCCCTGCCCCATCTTGTAGAGGGGATTAGAACTAATACTAATGCGGGCAACCGCACCGTCAAAGCTGATCAATTGACAATGTTGGCGCAACAGTTCTTTCGTTCCGAGTGGCTGCAGATTCGCCAATACGGCTTGCCAAACTTCTTGGGGATCATACTCTTGTGCAGTCGCATCCCCTGAAGGTGCGGGAAGGGGATCAGCTTGTGGTTGCGCTAACTCCACCGGAATCTCTGGTTTCGGTGTCGCAGAAGTTGCCGGTGAGGGATTTGGGGATGTGGGGATTTGAGCTTGTGGAGTTTGCTGTTGCGGTGGCGGAGAAGCTTTAGCAAAGGCGGTTGGTTGCGGCGGGTTTGCCGGTGCCGGCTGGCTGTTGAAGGCTGCCGGTAATAATCCTAATAACGTGACTTCTAACCACAGGCGCGGCTGGGTGCTGTGTTTTAATTGCACTTCACTGTCGCGCAGGTGTTTTTGACCGGCTAATATGTTGCTAATGTCCCAACTTTGAACAAACTCACACATTTGTTTCCAAGTTTGGGGAGTAATAGCAACTAAATCATTTCGTGCCGGTGCTGTTTTAGCAATGAGTAAATCCCGGTAAAAGCCGGCAAAATTTTGTAGTAAAACTAACGGTTCTCGTCCCCGATTCATAATATGGCGGGTTTGATCGAGAACCTCTGCGGGGTTATTATTATTAATCGCTTCTAGCAGTGTCATCAAATCTCGTTCCGGCACTGCGCCGACTAAATCCCAAACTTTTTCAACACTAACCGGCGGTGCGAGTAAACTTAGTTGATCGAGTAAGCTTTCCGCATCTCTTAATCCGCCTTGGGCGATTTGAGCGACAAGGGTAATTGCATCGCTGTTTATATTAATCGTTTCTTTTTCGGCAATATATTTTAAATGCCCCACCATTGCTTCTAGCGGGATGCGGCGGAAGTCAAACCGCTGACAACGGGAAATAATTGTTGGTAAAACCCGTTGGGGGTCAGTTGTTGCTAAGACAAATACAACGGTATTAGGCGGTTCTTCTAAAGTTTTCAGTAAGCAATTAAATGCTGCTGTGCTGAGCATATGGCAATTATGAACTAATAGCTCGTTTGCCACAAAGTTGTGATTGTCTTCTACTTCAATATCGTAAACTTTTTCTATGCTACCAAGGGTTACAGTCTCGACTGTTTCCAAATTAGTCAAAAATTGAATAGTGTTAGGAGCAGGCAAACTATTTTCGACTGATGGATTAGATTTTGTTAGAGTTAAATTTTCTGTAAGAGTTTGTGACTGATGAATCTCTCCTTTCTGTAAGCCAATTGGCAATAATTCTGGCATTTTTGCTGAAATCGCCGGCTCTAAGCTTACATTGTTTAACTTCTGCCAATCTGTCAAGCTTTTGCGCTCTAAAGGTGAGAGAATTTTCATCTCTGGTTTCAAATTAGCCGCTGCAACCCATCCTTGATCTGTGCGAATTAAGTGATTGCCGGTGCATCTAATTTCCCGGTGGGTTGTTTTAATAACAAAGGTTTGCTTTTCTCCTTGGTCTAACCACCTCAAAACTTTTTTGAATTCCCAAACTGCTAAAGCTTCGTTATAACTGAGAACTTCTTTCCCTTTAAGGTTGGGATCATCAATGCGAATCAAACCTTCGCGGGTTTGTATGAGTGAGTCGCCGGTTAAGCATTCATCAATCACATAAACTTTATACCGGCACTGTACAGGGGCAAATTGCGCTCTTTCAATCAGTTCCCGAATATTATCAACGCCGGTGTTACTCGCGGCGTCAATTTCTATCACATCCAAGGATGAACCGTTGGTTACAGACCGGCACACATCACAAACGCCGCAAGGCTTATCTGTGGGGACATTATTGGCCAAACAGTTAAGAGATTTGGCCAAAATACGAGCGCTGGAGGTCTTGCCGGTGCCTCTTGGGCCGGTAAATAAGTATGCCGGTGCGATTTTATCTAGGCGAATAGCATTACTGAGGGTCGTGGCGATGGCGTCTTGACCCACTAAATCCCCAAAAGTTTGGGGTCTGTATTTGTGGTGGAGAGGTTCGTAGGACATGGAGGTGTAAGCGTTGCCTACAATCTAGAATATGTGACGCGTGGGTGCGGGAGATGCTAAAGGAAATGTGGCAGCGGTTTTTTGGCAGTGAAAAGAGGGAAGTTGTAAAATCTCAGCCTATATCAGCCGGAATGAAACCGCCACCGGCATTGGAGGATGCAGATTATCAACTGCTATTCACCCAATTGTTGGAGGGGGTGAAACGAGGTTGGGATCGCGAACGAGTGTTGAAGTTTTTTGACGATCTCGGAGAACGCGGCAACCTGCAACTATGGGCGGCTTGGCTGCGGCGCTATGGCGAACGCTTTTTGGCCACGCCGGCACCGAATCCTGAGTTAGCCAGACAGTTACTCGGTTTAGGACAAATGAATTGCGGGGACTTGGCAGATGTGGCATACGAACTGGGCAGCCAGTTGCTGGCGCGAGAACGGGGGGTGCCGGCACCGGCTGCTCCTAATGCCCCTGCTGCCCCTCCACCAGACAATGCTGAAGCTTGGTGGGAGCAAGGAAATCAGCAATTAGGGGTTGGGGATGTGTTAGGGGCAATTGCCTCTTATGACCAAGCTTTGCAACTCGAGCCAGAGTTAACAGCGGCTTGGTTGAACCGGGGTGGAGCGCTATTTTACTTGGAAAGGTACGAAGAAGCAATCGCCTGCTTTGAGGCTGCGATTAAGGTTGAGCCTCACAATCCTAACACTTGGTATCTGCGAGGTTTAGCGTTCTCGGCTTTAGAGCAGCACGAAGAGGAACTCAACTCTTATGAAAAAGCGCTGCAAGTGAATCCAGAATTCCCGGCGGCTTGGCATAACCGGGGGGTGGCGCTGACCAAACTCAACCGCTATGAAGAGGCCGTCAGTTGCTATCAGCAAGCGCTGCAACTGCAGCCCGACCTCCCCCAAGGGTGGCATAGCCAAGGGGATGCGCTGATGGCTTTAGGCCGGCACGAGGAGGCTCTCAACTCGTATAACGAAGCCGTTGCCAGGGAACCGAGTGAAATTGAAACTTGGTTTAACCGGGGGTTGGCGCTGAGTTACTTACACCGGCACGAAGAGGCACTGCAATCGTTTGATCGCGTGGTGTCCCTTGCCCCAGATTACGGGCCGGCTTGGGTCAACCGGGGCGTTGCCCTCACCAGTTTGCACCGGCACCAGGAAGCGATCACCTCCTTTGACCGAGCGCTGAGCGTTCAGCCGGAGGACTCCGTCGCCTTGGCCGGTCGAGAGGCTGCCCGTCTGCTACTAGAAGCCGAGGGAGATGCGCCGGCATCTGAGGGGACTGCCTGGGGGTAGGTGAGCCGATTAGGTTAATTAGTTGTTAGTAGATCGTAGATTTCTCTACTATCTACTTGCCTCTAATTAAGACTAAATTATAGCATTATTTTATTAATTCTTAAAAAAGATAATGTTCTAGAATTGATAGATTGATATAGCAATCCTAAATTATTCGTGAGAATTTCCGGTAATGCCAGTGTCTCATTCGCGTTATATAGCAAGATGCCCGGACTCCACTTTGTTGCAATTCAAATAGGATTGCTCTACAGAATCTTTACACTTTTGTAAAAAAAACAATAAAAGTATGCTAAAAAAAATATGGGATCGGCTTGTACACTTCTTTCAACAGCTATTTAAAAATTCTACATCATCAAAAGAAGAGAAGAAAGAGCAAACCCCAGTCCCCATTAATCCTTTGAGTGATGCCGGTTATGAAAACTTCTTTATGCAGCTCATGGATGGGATTGGAGAAGGTTGGCAGCAAGCGCAAGTATTAGAACATTTGGGAAATCGCATTCAGGACAAATTTTTTATCTCCTGGCTCAAGCGCTTTGGTCGAGATCGCTTGTTAAAATCTCCCGCACCTAACCATGAATTAGCAACGCGGATGGTTCGGCTGAGTGAAATCGGTTGTGGAGAAATTGGGGAAATTTCAGGAGAAATTGGCACTCAACTGCTGGCAAGAGAATCTCAAGCGCTGAGTGAGGAAGAATATGAATCTTTGTTTCGTCAACTGTTAGCCAAAGTCCCGTTTGGTGAGTCAGTCGCCTTAAATTTTTGGCAGGATATGCAATACCGCGCCACAACAGAACAATGGGTGCAGTGGTTGCGCCGGTTTGGGGAAACATTGCAGGAAGCACCGGATCGAGAGTTGGCAAATCGGATGGTAGGGCTAAAAGAAATAGCCGAGGGAGAATTCTCAGAAGAGGCGCTAACAATTGGGACGCAGTTATTAGAAAAACTTCCCCCAGTTTCTAAGTGGGATGAGATTTGGACAGGGCAAGTGATTGAAGCGGTATTTGTTGGAAATGGATTAGAAAAACTTCCACAGACTTCTCAGGAAGATGAAACTGAAACAGGGCAAGCGATTGAGCCAGTATTGATTGAGAATGAATTAGAAAAACTTCCATCGGCTGCTCAGGAAGAAGAAAATTGTACAGGGCAAGTGATTGAAGCAGTATTTATTGCGAACGGGTTAGATAATTCAGGAGAAACTAACTTGTCGTGAAATCGCCGGCCTGGGTATGGAGTATTGTTCCAATAGCGATTGCCGTGATAATTTTGGGAATCCATCGCTTAATTCCTCGCTAATGTCTTCTAGCAAAATCCAAAGTATTTACACCGATGGCGCGTGCACCGGCAACCCCGGCCCAGGCGGCTGGGGAGTCGTTGTTTGCTACGCTGATGGTTCCACCCATGAACTCGGCGGGGGTGACTCCCAAACCACCAACAACCGCATGGAAATGCAAGCCGCCGTTGCTGCCTTAGAATTCCTCACAAGTGCCAGTCAAGACGAACCCATCACCCTCTACACCGACAGCGAATACCTGAAAAACGGCATCACCCAATGGATTAAAGGCTGGAAAAAGAAAGGCTGGAAAACCTCCACCGGCAAACCCGTCCTCAACCAAGATATTTGGGAAGTGCTCGACAAACTCAACTGCCGGCAAGTCAACTGGCAACACGTCCGAGGACACTCCGGCAACTTTTACAATGATCGCTGCGACACCATCGCCCGCGCCTACGCTGCCGGTAAACCCGCTTCCTTGCAACAGATGCCGGTGAAACAGGTAATGAGTTCAGCAGCAACGAATGATCGCGCCTATGCTGCCGATAAACCCACTTCTGTGCAACAAATGCCGGTGAAACAGGTAATTAGTTCAGCAGCAACTAACGATTTTGGAAACAAAACGATACAATCCAGTGCAGTACCCTCTGACCTTTCGACATCGGATGTTGCCATGACGGACTCGACTGCCCCTTTTGCTGCTGACTCCACCGAAACCCACTTACCTAGCGAATTCAGAGTCTCTCAACTGCGGGACTTAGTAGAAACCCTAAGGATCGCCGATGAAATCGCTGAAAAACGCTACCTCATCACCAGTTCCGAACTTGCCGACTTAATGGATGTCAACGCCAGCGCCGTTACCAGTCGCGGAGACAACTGGGTATGGCGAAACTGGATCGTCTCACGAGTGCGGCGCGAGGGCAACCAAATCCTCTGGCAGCTGGAACGCGTGGACTAAGAGAGGGGTTAGGGACTAGGGACTAGGGGCTAAGGAACAGTCGCAGAGTATTCTCTACTATTTATTAACGATGCCCATACCTTTAGGTTGGCGAAGCCTTGCCCTATGCCCCTCATCCCTGATGCCCACCCTCAGAAAGCTTTTAGCTACTCCCCAAGGTGACATCTAAAAACATCATCACCACAAACCCGATCATCACCCCAAAGGTTGCTTCTTTTTCAAAGCCTAACTGGTGAGATTCGGGGATAATTTCATCGCTAATCACAAATAGCATCGCGCCGGCAGCAAACGCCATCGCCCAAGGCATAAAAAATTGGGCGAGAGAAACCACTCCCGCCCCAATCACGCCGCCGATGGGTTCAACTAAGCCGGTAAACAGCGCAATTAAGAAGGCATCCCGTTTAGAATATTTTTCTCCCAGCAAGGCTAAAGCGACGACAAGCCCTTCTGGTAAGTTTTGCAACCCGATGCCGGTGGCTAAGGCAATGCCATTGGCAATCTGCCCTCCAGCAAATCCCACACCCACGGCTAATCCTTCGGGAAAGTTATGAATCGCAATTGCAATCACAAACAGCCAAACTCTCTTTAAATTATTGGTATCAGTTCCTTCTTGCCCTTTAAAAAAGTGTTCGTGGGGAAGATATTGATTGCTATATAATAAAAAAATACCGCCTAAAAGTATCCCTATTACCACAATTGTTGCAGCCCAAACTCGATTGCCGGTGTTATCTGAAGCCGCTTCTATTGCCGGAATAATCAGTGAAAATGAGGTTGCAGCCAGCATTACTCCAGCCCCAAACCCCATCATCATTCCTTGAATTCTTTTGGTTATATTAGGAATCAAAAAAATAGGAATGGCCCCGATTCCCGTTGCTAAGCCGGCAAACAGGCTGCCAATTAAACCCAGGTAAACAATCGGAATATCTTTAAGAATTTCAAGCATCTTTTAAGCTCAACAAAAAATTGAGAGAGGGGCGGGTAAGTCAAGAAAATCAGCAGGATTTTAGCGTCAAAACCCACCCCTATATCGGCACGTACCCTTAGAAGTGCAAGATATCAGGGTTACTCATATTTTCGCCCGCGCCATTGAGTGGGTCTTTGAATGGCCGAAAGAAAAATTCGCACGACAGCTAAAGGATCTGCCAACGGAGACAACCAAAACATCCAGCCGGCAGTTGCTTGTGAGCGATCATAAGATGGGGCAATTGCAAAGTTTAAAGCAAACCGAATTGCCAGCAAAAATAGATTTAATCCCAGCAGAGAAAGCAGCAGAGAGGGGGCAAGAGCAAGCGGGGGAGATAGAAACAGGTAGCCCAGTAAAATCGGCAGAGGTAAACCTTGAATCGCTAGCAGCAGCCATAAATCGCCCCAAATCTGACCCGATGAAGAAGCATCTTTGAGATCAAGCGATCTTCCCCACTCTCGCCAAGTTTCCGCCGCCCCTTCATACATCCGCACCTTCAACACCTTCGCCCCATCCCAGAAGCCCACTTTAAAGCCTTTAGCGGCGATGTTTCTGGCTAAGGTGACATCATCACAAAACGAACTACGGGCGCTGCTGTAGCCATCTAGCTGCTTTAAAACAGACCGTCGGCACAGAAAACACTGACCGTTTGCCATCACTCGTTCTGCCGTATCTGCGCCGGTGCCGGTTGGGCCAAATCGGTAGACAAGGGTGAGTAAAAGTGCCGGCTGCAACCACAATTCCCCTGGATATTTCAGAATAAATTGCGGCGACAGAGACACCAGATCGTAACCCTCTGCCTCAGCCGTTGCGACTAAACCGGCAACCAAACCCGGACTCGGCTGGGTATCGGCATCCATTCCTAAAAACCATTCGCTGCCATCTGAAGTGTGGTAAAAGCCGGTATGCAACGCCCACGGACGCCCCACCCAGCCGGCAGGCAGCGGATCATCTGTAATGACCCGAAATCGGGGATCTTTCTCACCGGCAGCCTTCACCAATTCTGCTGTCCCATCCTGGGATCGGCTGTCTACCACAATCATTTCCCGAACTTCGTAACTCTGGCGAGTCAAGCCGGCTAAACAAGGGCCAATTCGTTCTGCCTCATTCAGCGTCGGCACAACCACACTCACCTTACCCAACAAATCTAGGGTTGCCGGTTGCGGTTCAATTGGCGGCTTGCGGGTTGGCCCTTTAATCAGACGCGACAGCAAAATCGCTACCGCCGGCACCTGAAACAGCAATAGCCCCAATGACCAATAATTTATTGACAAATCAGTAGATATCGGGTGTGCGATAGAAAAAAAATTGGTAAGCACAAGAAAACCTTTCTCATCGTTAACAGGTCATTTGTCCGCCTGTTCACACGGAGGACAAATAACAGAATTGAAGTTTAAAATTTTTTCATCAAGCAGTAAAACTTTAGCAAGCTTGTATAAATGAACCAGATTCCTGCTGATGCAATGCCAGAACACGGAGCTTTGGCACCCGCTACGAATGGCCATTTTGATCCAATGGTTTTCGGTATCTTTTTTTTAACATTCTTATTATCTTTAGCCGGCCTGATGCTACAGAATCAGAAAAGACGCTAACAGTAAGCTTTAAAAGCATACAACAGGCCGGAGAGAGACAAGCGGTTAGGATTTCGCTGGCTATTTGCCGAATTCTTAAAATTGAACATTGAGAGATTGAGGAACCCCCAAATTGAAAGTTCCCCTCATCTTTGGCGTAGGGATTTGAGAAAAATTGAGTATTCTTACCTTTCGCCTGACGTGAGGGGAAAATGACCGATTGAAAATGAGAGCGGTTGGGGTTTGGCAGCACACCCCAAAACCGAACTGAAATCGCACTGGCCCTGCGCTGCCTTTCAAGTTTACCTCCCGCCTTATTTCGCGGCGACTTCCACAGGAGGAGTCGGCAGTTCAGCACGCTCGATAATCTGGGAATCTGCCTCAGAGGTGGCATCCTCCACGGTTTGCGTTGCCGGCGCAGCCATCCACCATAGAATCACAGCCGGCACAACACCCAGCAACACACTCAGCGACGTGGGAATCAAGTACCGGGCATCTAAGGCACCCAAGGTAATAATCGCACCGAAGGCGAAGTTAACCACATAAACAATTAGAGGTAAACCCAGTTGTGAGCGCTGCAATGAAATCCGTGTATTTCCCCACAACAAAGCTGCCACAGACATAAACAGTGCGCCGGTGCCCATCCAACCGGCTAAGTTGCGGTAAGGCATCCCAAAGAAAGCGCCGACTTCCTGAAATTCCCAGAACGGAAAGGCTGTCTGGCTCATGGCCGGATCAAGAACAAAGTCCCAAGCCGTGAGTAACAGGGAACCCAAGGCAATCGCCGAGATGTGGCGAACCCAATTAGCCATGCCGATGCGTTCTAAGCCGGCACGCGCCAGCAGATAGGACACCAGCCCCATATAAAACCAAGACAGGGGAATGGTAAACGGCACCAAACCGGCCACTTTATAGCCCAAACCACTCAAATATTGGTAATGGCCAAACGGGAAGCCGGTGCTGGTGCCCAACAGCTCACTCCCCAAAGACAGAAACACAGACGGCAGCATAAACGACAGCCACAGCCGCATTCCCAGCAGCCGGTAGGCATAAATCGCCACCGCTGCTGCTCCGAAGATGATATAAACCACCCCCCCACCGGCCATACTCCACTGGAAGATGCTTTGTCCGACAGACGATAAACTCAGAATTAATTCTGGATTGGGTAAAACCAGCAGCAGCCCTGCCAGTCCGAACGCCATCGCCCCAACATGGCCAATCAGTAAATAGCGCTCGGCAGTAATCAGTAGCTTCATGGAACTCCTTTAAGAAATGTAAACCTTAAAAAGCGCTTCTTAACAGTTTACAAATGTTTAACAAAAATCTTGCTATCGAGAGAGGCTTTTCTCAAACTAATCCCAGGGCCTTACAATTCTGTAGGCTTTCTAACCCTCCTTACAGTCGTTATAGGATAAAAGGGGCATTGGGGATTGGGCATTGGGGATTGGGCAAGGCTTCGCCAACCTAAAGGTATGGGCAAGGCTGCGCCAACCTTTAGGTATGGGCATTGGGCATTGGGAAAATTAAGTGTTGTATCACTCTCTCCCACTCTCCCACTCTCCCACTCAAAAGCTCAGGACTCAGCACTCAGCACTCAGGACTCTTTATCCCCCTCGTTCTATCCCGTCCGCAGAAGGGTCAGCCTGAATAAACTCGCAGAACAAAAATTCGGAAACAATTGTGGTGATCGCAGAAAGCATAGGAATTGGTGTAGGAGTCGCGGCTCTCTTGCTAGGGTTCGCTGGGTTGGCGCTAGAGTTACAGTACCGGCGGCG
The DNA here is from genome assembly GCF_014695715.1 of Microcoleus sp. FACHB-68. Taxonomy (NCBI): domain Bacteria; kingdom Bacillati; phylum Cyanobacteriota; class Cyanophyceae; order Oscillatoriales; family Microcoleaceae; genus Microcoleus; species Microcoleus sp. FACHB-68. The sequence continues at coordinate 20,022 of NZ_JACJOT010000015.1, read as the reverse complement.
TCCCGGCAATGATTTAAAGCTGTCGCAGGGAGATTGGAAGTTAGAAGTTGTGGAACCCAACCGCTATCTTTTGGTCGGCGAGATGGAGTTTCACAACCAGACGCAAAGTTTAGAAATCATGCTGCCGGAAGTGCGTTCGGAAGTCAGCCTGTTGTCGAAAGGCAGCTTGGAGGGCATTACTTGCCACAGCCAAGTGATTCCCCTGCATCCAGATGCACCGGCACGGGATGATGGATATTGGTTTGGCTATATTGTCAAAACCGGCAAGAAAACGCGGATCAAAGTTTCAATCGAGATTCAAGGGCCGGATCTGAGCCAATTGCAAACCGCCTGGATCAAAATCAACTACATTACCTATGGCCCTCAAGGACGCATTCCCAAAGTCCGCCATGTGGTTGTGCCGCTGAAATATCCAGAACCAGGCGCAACGGCTGGAAGCTGGCGATCTACCGCTGTGGCAGAAGTGCTGCCGGTGAAAACCCATTTACTCACGCACCTCGACGATCCTGTAGAAATCGTTAAGCGTTACATCTTCCCCCACTCCCAAAAAGGAGATGTCGTGACGATTGGCGAAACGCCCATCGCCATCATGCAAGGCCGGTGGCACCCCCCCACCGATATCACGCCCGGATTTGTGGCCAAACGGCTGTGCTATTTCTTCATGCCCACCTCTAGTTTGGCCACCGCTTGCGGGATGCAGACCTTAGTGAATATTGTCGGGCCGGCGCGGGTCGTCTTCGCCTTTGTCGTTGGGGCAATTGCTAAAGTGTTTGGCAAGCCTGGGGTATTTTACCAACTTGCCGGTGAGCAGGCGCGGCTCATTGACGACGTAACCGGCACCTTGCCCCCTTATGACCAGTTCATCGTCCTCGGCCCAGAAAATCCTCAAAAAGTTGTAGAAAGAATTAAGCAGGAGACGGGATTATCAGCCGCGATTGTAGACGTGAACGACTTGAAAGCAGTTAAGATATTGGCAGCGACCCCCGATCTGTCAGCGGCTTTGTTAGAACAAGCCTTAAGAACTAACCCAGCCGGCAATGCTGATGAGCAAACGCCGCTGGTTTTGATTCGACCGAAAGCTCAGGGTTAATCGCTCATACAGGTTTTGCCCCGTTCCTGACTGTAGAAGCAACTTAAAAAATTGCCTCTCGCAAAAACAGGGTGAATCGTCGTATACATGGAGGGCACGGCTCCCCTGGAGAATGAAGAATGGAAAATGGAGAAAAGGGAAAAAACTCTAAACTCTACATTGTTCGTTCAAAAAGGATAGAGGCCGCGTAGAAGGTTTAATGGCTCCTGTCTCACCCCAGAACCCCAATACCACGATCCGCCCCATCCAATACCGGGATCTGGAAGTGATGGAAAAACGCTGTGCGGAGGAGTTTGAAGCCGAAACACACAGTCGTTTAACTGACACTTGCCAGCAACTGTCACAAGCTCGGCGCTGGTTTGGTTGGCTAAAGCTGCTGAGTCTGTTTCCCAATCCCTATCAGTACCTCTTTTGCTGTCATGTTGCCGAGCAAGAGGGCAAGTTTCGGGGCATGATTCAAATCTCGCCATTTAACCGCACACGGAGCACTTGGCGAGTCGAGCGGGTGGTCATCGATCCAGCCGCTTCTAGCCAGGGAATTGGTTCGGTGCTGCTACGCCACTGCTTAGAGGTGGTTTGGGAGGCCCGGACTTGGCTGCTAGAGGTGAATGTTAATGATAAAAACGCGCTAGCTCTCTACCGGCAAAATGGGTTTCAACCCTTGGCCCAAATGACCTATTGGACAATTGGGCCGGCACTGCAAGAGCAATTGGCCAATCGGGAACCGGATCTGCCCAATTTGCTGCCGGTGAGCAATGCCGACGCTCAACTGTTGTGTCAGTTGGACACAGCCGCCATGCCGCCGTTGCTTCGCCAGGTGTTCGACCGCCACATCCAGGACTTTCAAACCGGCCTGGTCAGCGCTTTAATTGAAGGTTTCAGACAGTGGCTTGCTCACACAGAAGTGGTCAGCGGCTATGTGTTTGAACCCCAGCGCAAAGCAGCGATCGGCTACTTTCAGATCCAGTTGAGCCGTGACGGTTCACAGCCTCACGTCGCCCAGCTGAGCGTCCACCCAGCTTACACTTGGCTGTATCCAGAATTGCTGTCCCAAATGGCCCGCATTGCCAAGGATTTCCCCCCTCAATCCTTACATCTGGCTTCTGCAGATTATCAGCCAGAACGGGAAGAGTATTTAGAGCAAATCGGTGCTGAGCGCATTTCCCACACGCTGCTAATGTCTCGCTCAGTCTGGCACAAGCTGCGTGAGTCTAAACTCAACGCTCTGGAAGCCTTACAGCTATCTGATGTGCTTCAGGGATTCCAGCCGGCACGCAAACCTGTACCGGGCCGGATGTCGTGGCTTAATCCGCTGCAAAAAAAACAGCCGATTACTGAACCGCAGCCGGCACTTAATGCAGTCGTGAGCGCTGAGAAATGCGCCCTCTGTAAAGAAGTTGAGTCAGAACTCCATCCTGGCGACTCAGGACTGACAAACTGAGACATTAATTAATAACTATGGCAGCGAGAATTTCAGCTCTGGGTTTGGATGTTGGCAGCAAGCGCATCGGGGTAGCCGGTTGTGATGGCACCGGCTTAATTGCCACCGGATTGACTACCATTGATCGCACCTCGTTTGACCGAGATGTGGCACAACTGCGCCACTTGGTCGAGGAAAGACAGGTGCAAGTGCTTGTTGTCGGTTTACCCTATTCCATGAATGGCAATGTGGGTTTCCAAGCCAAATCCGTGCAGAAATTTTCCAACCGCCTTTCTGAGGCACTGCAACTGCCGGTGGAATATGTGGATGAGCGTTTAACGTCGTTTCAGGCGGAGCAAATGATCATCGCAGAAAATCGCTCTCCCTCGCGGAATAAAGGACTGATTGACCGCAAGGCAGCCGCCCTGATTTTACAGCAGTGGCTCGACGAGCGCCGGCAGCCAAAGAGGGAAGGTACTTTACCGTGATATTCTGGTGAGTGCAATTTGCTATGCACTAGAGTCGTCCAATAGACGTTCAACCAACGACGATTGCATTTAGCTTTCAGCGTTGGTTTATTCCCAGTGACCTTGGAAACTGCCCCAAACTGTCAACCTATTCACCCTGTTCTCATCCCCTAGGTCATTGCTCAGTGGGCTGCGCTCACTTGTCGGTTGCTCACAACTGCTGACAACTGACCGCTGACATCTGAACAAAGGACAAAGGAAAAATGACAAATGACAAAATCCCAATCCCCTAAAGAGAATGGGCGTCCTTCCTCAGATACCGTCACCCTGACGGATGAATCTGGACGGTCGCTTACCTGTTCTATTGAGCATTCTTTGGAGTTAGAAGGTCAGGATTACGTTTTACTCCTGCCTATCGACTCTCCCGTCGAAATTTTTGCTTGGCAAGCAGAAGGGGATGACGAGGAAGCAGTCCCTGTAGAAGACGAGGACATTGACCCGCTCTTTTCAATAGCCAAAGCGGTTCTCGAAGAGCAAAACCTCACCCTCAAACGCACAGCCATCACCCTAACCGTTGAAGGCGACTTGCCGGATTTATCCTCCGAGGATATCGGGGAAGATGAAGATACAGAAGAGGGTGATTATGAAGAGTTACAGTGGCTAGCCAGCTTCTACCACGAAGAGCTAGAGTATGCCATTTATACGCCCCTCGATCCCTTCTTTGTTCTGGCTCGGATTAATGCCGACGGTGAGCCAGAATTGCTCTCTCCTGAAGAGTTCCAAAAGCTAGAGCCAATGCTGCCAACTCTAGAAGGACTGATTGAAGACCGGCTCTTTGAAGAACTAGAGGAGTAAGCCTGGAGAGTTTGGGCTTTGCCTCTTAAAATCCCGGCTTTCATAACGCACATCAGGGCGAAGCGTGCTCTCTTAGTGCATAAGTCAAGCCCGGTAAGGGGGTAGGCAATGCCGGCAAAGGCTGACGCCCCCTCGCACTCAAGACTTTTCTGTAGAAACTGATTGTTTAATAGCATTAAATATGAAAGTTGTCAAACGCATTTCCAAGTGGTCGTTGTTCCTCGCTATCATCCTGACGACCTTAGGAGTCTGTGCTTGGCAGGGCTGGTCTTGGTGGAGTTGGGCCAGTGCGCCACCGGCAGGCTCGGTTGCTTCGGGAAACTCACCCCAAGACAAAGCGGTTCAGCTACAAATTCCGCCTGGAACATCGGCTCAACAAATTGGCCAGGATCTAGAGTCAGCCGGTTTGATCCGTTCTGCGTCCGCTTGGAAACTGTGGGCGCGGTGGTTAATGCAACGCGGGGGTGGCGATTTTAAAGCCGGCACCTATAACATCGCCCCCACAGAATCAATGCAGGAGATTGCCAACAAAATTTGGACCGGCGACGTTGTCAAGCTCAACTTCACCATTCCCGAAGGATGGTCACTCAAGCAAATGGCTGCTTACTTTGAGTCACAAGGGTTTTTTACAGCCCAAGACTTTCTCAAAGCAGCCAGCGAAATTCCGCAAGCGCAGTACCCCTGGCTGCCCAATGGCTTACCCCATCTCGAAGGTTTCCTATACCCCGACACCTACGAGCTAGTCGGTGATGACATCACCCCGCAAGCAGTTTTAAGACAGATGCTCACTCGGTTTGAGCAGTTGGCACTTCCGATCTATCAAAAAGGAGATCGGCAGACCAAGATGAGCTTGCTTGAATGGGTGACACTCGCCAGCATCGTCGAAAAAGAGGCCGTCATTCCAGGCGAACGTGCCCGAATTGCCGGCGTGTTTACCAAGCGCTTGCAAGAAGGAATGTCATTAGGTGCCGATCCCACCGTTGAGTACGGCTTGGGAGTCACCCAAACACCCGATAAACCCCTAACCTTGGCCCAGGTTAATACGCCTTCTCCCTATAACACCTATATCAATGCCGGCCTGCCGCCGACGCCTATTGCCAGTCCCGGTATTGAGAGCTTAAAAGCTACTCTCAATCCAGAAAACACAGAATTTCTCTATTTTGTGGCGCTGTATGACGGAACTCACGTCTTTAGCCGCACCCTAGCCGAACACGAAGCCGCTCAAGCGAAAATTCGGGATGAGCGTTCGGCTACTGAAAAATCACCCAACTAACCATCAACAATTAACAATGTCTTGGGGCAAACTCTTACAGCCTGACTTAGTTTTAGGAGACTCAATTTTGAGTCTGACACCGGCGATTGTGCAGCAATACCAGCTGAAAGGATTAGTGCTGGATGTGGATGAAACCTTGGTGCCTATGCGGGTTGCTGAAGCTTCTCCAGAAATGCGGCAGTGGGTCGATACTATCAGACCCTTGGCAAAGCTGTGGCTCGTCAGCAATAACCTCAGCGCCTCTCGCATTCGCAGTATCGCCGAGTCCTTGAACGTGCCCTACATTCTAGGCGCGGCTAAACCCTCCCGGCGCAAGTTAAGGCAAGCAGTTGATGGCATGAATCTGCCGGTTGATCAGGTGGCGATGGTTGGGGATCGCCTCTTTACCGATGTCCTCGCCGGCAACCGCTTGGGAATGTTTACTATTTTGGTCGAACCTGTAATTGATCCCACTGAAGCGATCCGCCGCTATCACTGGCGTTCCTTTGAGGTGTGGTTTTCTCAAATCCTCGGAGCCACCCTCACGCCGCCAAAGTAATAAAACTTTACAAACCGAGATGAATCATGACATCGCGAAATATAAAGAAAACATTATGAAACTGAAGACTTCGGTTTTTTCAGGCGATGATAGTCATAGTTCAAATGGGGTCAGCAAATATAAAGACCCTAACCATAAAAAACAAATAACTTTGTAGAGCGCCAGTCTTCTCGTAGGAGGAGCTGGCGCTTTACAATTGATGGGCTAGGGAAAACGGGAGAAATGCCCAATGCCCCATGCCCCATGCCCAATGCCCCTACCTTTAGGTTGGCGAAGCCTTGACCCATGCCTAATGCCCCATGCCCAATGCCCGATGCCCAATGCCCCATGCCCAATGCCCCATGCCCTAATTCCCTGATGCCTCACCGAGTCCCCTGATCTGTTGTCATGCCGCAAACCATCGTTGTAAAAATAGGGACTTCTAGTTTGACGGTGCCGACCACCGGCAACCTCGCCCTTTCCACCATTGCCACCCTCGTAGAAACCCTCACAGACCTTCGCCGGCAAGGGCACCGAGTTGTTTTGGTTTCCTCTGGTGCCGTAGGGGTGGGTTGCGCTCGCCTGGGACTGCAAGAACGCCCGCGCAGCATTGCGCTGAAACAGGCAGTCGCCGCAGTCGGCCAAGGCCGGCTCATTCGGGTATATGATGACTTTTTTACGACCCTGCAACAGCCGATCGCGCAAGTGCTGCTGACTCGAACCGACTTGGTGCAGCGCAGCCGATACGTGAATGCTTACAACACCTTCCAAGAATTGTTGCGGTTGGGAGTGGTGCCGGTGGTGAATGAAAACGACACCGTAGCCGTTGAAGAACTCAAGTTTGGGGATAATGACACGCTTTCGGCGCTGGTAGCCAGTTTGATCGAAGCCGACTGGCTATTTATACTCACGGATGTGGATCGGTTGTACTCTGCCGATCCGCGCGAAGTGCCAGACGCCCAACCGATTGCTTTAGTGCAGCGCTTGGAACAGCTAGCGGAGTTACAGGTACAAACCGGCGGCAGTGGCACCAGTTGGGGCACCGGCGGCATGGCAACCAAAATCGAAGCGGCACGGATTGCCACGGGTGCGGGAGTTCGCACAGTGATCACTGCCGGCGCTTATCCCAGAAATATTGACAAAATCTTACAGGGAGAACCGATTGGCACTCAGTTTGAACCTCAACCCCGAACCGACAGCGCCCGCAAACGCTGGATCGCTCACGGTTTGATTCCGGCGGGCAAGCTGTTTTTAGATGCCGGTGCCGTGGCAGCGATCTGTCAGCTGGGAAAATCGTTACTTCCTGCCGGCATCACCGGGATTGAAGGAGAATTCAATGCCTCAGATGCTGTGCAGCTATGCGATCTTAGCGGTCGGGAAATGGCGAGAGGATTGGTAAACTATAGCAGCCCGGAACTACAGCGAATTCGAGGGCGCAAGTCTGATGAAATTTCCCAGATTTTGGGTTATGCCGGCGCTGAAACCGTGGTTCACCGAGATAACCTCGTTTTGAGTAACTAGAAGCTACGAATTCGTTGAGGAAGGAGGAAAGACGAGCAAGGTTGCGCCAACCTAAAGTTATAGGCAGGGGAATCGAGCCTTTCTCCCCCTCTTCCCTAGATCCTAAAAAGCTAGCGCCTCCGGCGGTGCAATATCCGAGCCGGCAGCTACGCGATTTTTGCCTGAAGTTAAACCGGGCGTTGCGGTTGGTTCCGCCGGCTTGATTGACTCAGAGACAGTTTTAGGAGATAAAGCAGCCGGATCAGGTTCAGCAATTGCTCCGGGTGTTGCTTGCCCAGACATCCAGGAAAGTCCGCCCACGGCACTTGCCATGAGGGCGGTATAACCCACGTACAAATGTCCTGTTCGCAATTGCATTCCAGATTCAGTTAAAGGTCGCTGCCAGGACGGTACGACAGATTTTACCGGGTCGGGTGCCGGTAAAGAAGCGACCATGCCGGCAGCATCCAACCCCAGCGCATTCGCCAGCCGGCGGATAAAACCCCGAACGAAAACATCCTCTGGTAATTGCTCAATGTGCCCGGTTTCTAAAGCTTCCAGGTGAGCGAGTGGGACTAGGGTTTGACGGTGAAGTTGCTGGCGGGAAAGGAAACGAGCCTGACGTGCTTGTTGCAGTTCTTGGCCAATCTGGCGCAAACGATCTTCTCGTTCCAGATCGATTTTTTGGGCTGCCAGCTGAGCTTTCGAGAGTTTTTTAGTTCCACTCTTCTTACTTGTTGGGGAGAGCGCTTTAGACGCAACCGTGCCGGTTTGAGTGGGCGGTTTGCCGGCATCGGCAGGGGCAGAGGGGTTAAGGGTATCTTGAGCGTTTGTGCTTGCCTCGTGACCTTTCTGGTCGGTGGCCGGCAGCGCTCGATAGTGTTTGATAAATTTTTTAAATGCCAGTCCAATTGCTTCTCTGGCCACTGCCTTGATCAGAATCTGGCTGCCCTGATCTGTTTCCCCTAGCAGCGTCTCAAAACTGGCTAAAGCGCGGCGATAGGTGTCACTCTGATAGAGTTCAGCTTCAATTTGCCCCAGTAAAACTCGTAATGCTTCTTGAGATGCTTCAAGGTTTGTGTGGCCCGTCACATTAGAGTGTGCCGCCGGTTTCAGTGCCATGATTGCTATTGTCTCCGTGCTTGAGTGGAACAGCATCTCATACCAAGTCCGCAGTCCGCTTCCAGTCCTGAGTCTTAAGTCGGACACACAGACAGAGCGGGGCTTTAGCCTCAAGAAAAAGGGGGTTGTGGATACGGATTTGGTATGACTAACTAAGCCACACAGAAGTGGGATGGGAGACACACATCATACTTTTCAGTTCAGCGAATTCTAAAAGAGATTTTAGATTTTTGAGTGGTGTTTCTACCAACATCCAAAATCTAAAATCCTAAATTAAGCTGCTGAGAGAGTGTGAGCAATTGGTAACAGTATTGGGGAAAACTGTAACCATCCCTTTCTGTTGTGCCGGCTCATTAGCTGTTAGTGGTTAATTTACAGGATGCTGGAACTGTACTAAGTATGTCTTTCGCAAAATAGGCACTGATTCCGGATCGCCAAGGTTTTAATCTGGGCAAAGGTGCGAGTGTTGAATATGCCGGAAGGATGAGGGCCGGCTAATCTTTATTAATCCAGTTGATCAACCACAGCACCGTAGTAATGCCAACAAAGTGAGCCACAATCGTGTGAGTGTTCCCCAGCACCAGAAAGATATCCAGGGGTTGAATAAATCGACTCAGTGCTGAGGGATCGGTGAACACGACCCCTTGAGAACTGATCGACTTGGCTAAGAGAGTGCCGTTAATCGCTTCTGCCCCTAGGAGGGTCAAGAGCATCCCCACTAAATTTACGATCAATCCGCGCTGCAGAAGTTTCAGGGCGTCTGCTTTTTTGGGCCGCAAATTGGGATTGGCAGATTGAAGTTGGTTGGCCACGCGGGTGTAGCGCCAAGACCAATAGATACTGATGCCAAGGGCGACGAGTCCGCTAATCGCAAAAAATGTCCCTGGACCAGTACCGGGATTGGTTACGTTAACGGCGTTGGCACGGGGGATGGCCAGCGGGATACAAAATAAGAAAATTAGGGCGGCAACAACAGCTAGAACTAATTGCACCCAGAAGCTAGTCCAGCCGGCATAGCGAAATACAGGGACAACTCGCTGAACAGATGGGGGAAGCGCAGGGCGATCTGATTTGTTTGACATACTGATTCCCAGTGGGCGTGGCTAGGATATATCCTTACGATACTTGTTTTGATGAACTACCCCACCCCATAGACGGATGAGGAATGAGAAAACTCATCCGTCCTACCGCTAGACTTTATCTATCCTAGTTGCTGCATCGAGCCGCTCTGCTTGCGCTGTTGGGTCGAATCTGTAGCGCTAAAACATCCGCAGTCTGCGAGGTTAGTTCCTATTTCGGCTAAAGCCAGAGAATTGGCTTGTCGTTGCACTTAGATTTTAAAGCTGGTGACAAGATTTGAACTTGCGACCGGCTGATTACAAATCAGCTGCTCTACCACTGAGCTACACCAGCAACAAAATGCATTATAGCAAAGCTTGGCTGACTTTCGCTACCCTGACTTACAATTTATTTGGCTCCGAAATGCCGGCATCGCGCAGCAATTTAGCCGGCCACCTTTAATTTCCTGGACTACTATCAGTGTAGAGTTAGCCCTTCAGGCCGGCGCTGCCTACAGGAACCTGCGCCAATTCCAACCTTTCCCCATAGAGAAACAGTGTGGGAAGCTGAAAACAGCCTTGATTTATCTGAGGGATGAAAGCAACTCCAGCACTTTTAACGGCTATCAATTTTTGTGAGCGACTTCTATGAGAATTTTACCTGGATGGGGATTAACTTTACACCACCGACATCGAGAACCTTTTTTTCTGATTGATTAATTAAAAACTTTTTAATATAATTAGATACTTTTCCGTATTTATTAACTCTGACCTAGTGTTATGCAAGGTTAGAGAAAAATAAAGTTTTTAGTGAGATTCATGCTTGCATTTACTATTGCAATACTGAGTGGCTGATTTTTGTTTAATTTTTATAATTTAAACCAGTATTCTTAAGTTTTGACATTATTATAGTTTATTTTATAGGCGTGATTAAACAGTGCATTCATTTAATATAGATATTTATTTCCACTTGCTGAAAATGTAGCTTAAGAGAAGACGATGCAACTACATCCGATAGAATCTAGCCTGATTCAGGCTGCCGGCTATGACGAAGCAAGTGAAACATTGGAAGTTGTCTTTAACAGTGGCAAAACCTAGCGCTACTTTCAAGTTTCAGAAGATGTGCGGCAGGGACTGCTGGAAGCTGACTCTAAAGGTGGCTAGATGGGATACGCTGTGATTGACTGCTATCCTTACCAGCAGGTGAAGAAGGGCCGGCGCTGAATCTGTTCTTATTAGATTAGGCCAAAAGACTTAACTTTTTGAAAAAAATTACCCAGATCAAGATTTGGGTGCTTGTTTTATCAACATCTTTAAGAAATGTGTAGGCTATTGGGAAGATAATCAACCGATTGACACATTTTTGTTGCAAAATTTTACGCAACTGTTTATAATTTTAATAAATCACTACACAGTGTCTGAGCCGGCTCTAAAGGAGAGACACACGTAAGCGATTTTACTTTCCCGCTAAAGATGATCGGCAAAGTGCGATTGACTTACTTGTGCTGTAGTATGATCAATCCGCACCGTTAAAAATATCCTGTCGTGCTAGCCAATTCAGCCTCTTTCGGAGACTGAAATTTAACGATAGGTAAGCAATTTAATCCAAGACGTAGTATTTATACTACAAATAGCGCAATTAAATCTTTTTGTCTTAAATACAAAGGGGGGTGAAGCCAGTGACCAAAACAATGAAGCCTTGCAATTATCCAGTGGTTGAGTTGGCAGAGGGAGTCTTCGTTCACACCGGCATCTCAGATGCTAATTTGCCGGCGTTGCGATCGGGATTCGCCGGCTACCCAGCCAACCCCCGATGGAGCGGGGTTAAGTTTCATGCTTGGAAAACAGGCCGGCACTTGCGGCAAGCAGTTGCTTGCGGTGAAATGGTGGTGCGTTCTACAGATTCAATGCTCGTGCCGGTTAATCACCAAGAAGCTACAACAGACACTTCAGCCGAATCGCCGGTACATAAACGTTTTGTGATTCCTCAACTGGTCTTTGCATCTTAATAACCAGTTTGAGTGATCTAGATTCATGGGAAATTAGAGCCGGTGGCAATATCCTAGTAAACCTGCGAGGATGATGGCCACCGCTTTTGCTTTACGGGGGGGCATCCCAGTTAATATTTTGGGATGCCGGCATTAGGGTATGAGAGCCTGCAGTAAAAAATTTACACCACTGTGTCCTGTACGATTGCTGAGTTTTTTCGTAATTTCTGGTTGCCGGTTCGCTATGTTAGGACGTACTAGGGCCATCTCTCAAAGTTTTCTCTCTAATTGCCAATCGTTTCTATATTCCTGATTATCCAGGGACATCTCAACCCATCGTTTGCAATAGCCCACAGGTTCTAATGGCAGTTACTGAGCGCGTCGGGCCTATATTCAGTTTTCTGGCGATAGCTGTCTATTGTCCGCTGTGGTTTATGACTTTTTTGAAGAAGGTGAAGTATCAGAAGCCTTTAGAAGTCAAGCTGCAAAATGATCTTGATTGCTACTCATTGTTGCGAAATGTAAACTAATCCACATCAAAAGGTACAACTTTAGCTTAGATTAATAGCTGAGTCACTTTGTCTCAAAGATGGAAACACGGGAGCTAGTTCAGCCTGGAGAACATAACAGCCTAACAGTAGACATTGATGGCCCGTTGCTGTCATTTGACAAGTTTCGCAAGGCACAAGAGGAACTGGCCACTATACTGTGTGAAGTGGATCAAAACATTGCCAAAAATCAACGTCCATCTGTAAGCTGGGTTGTCTCTTCTGTAAGCAGCGGTAGCGTTCACTTGACAGTTAAGGGAATACCTAAAAATGATATAGCAGTTTTCCAAGTAGCTGAAGTTGTTAGAGCAGTTGAATCTGGCATAGCGACTTTAGAAGAACGTCCTGAACGACCACCTTTTTTTTCAGACCGGGCGTTAGAAAGCGCTAAAGCTTTAGCCAGCTTAGTTGGCAAAGATATCCTGATGATTCAGGTGGGCGTTAATTCTCATAAAGTTAATTTGACTAAACATTTAGTCGCAAATGTCGATGAACTAATAGGCGCTAATTATAAAAGTTTTGGTTCTGTAGAAGGTCTTCTTAAAGCAATAGACTTAAGCCGCAAGCCTCTATTCAGAATTTACGATTTACTCACAAATAAAAGTGTCAAATGTTACTTTCCATCAAATTTAATTGACCAGATCAAAGACGCTCTTGGTAAAAGAGTTGCAGTCTATGGTTTAATTCGTTCAAGGGAAGATGGGCAAAAAGTTAGTATACAAGTTGAGGAAATGGAAGTTTTCCCAAGTGAGCAAGAACTTCCCAGTATAGAAGACATTATTGGCATTTTAGGAGGCGAAGATTGAGCAAATCATCTAAGCCTCTTCATTACTGGGATTCATGTACTTTCTTAGCTTTACTTAAGAATGAAGCTGATAAGATTGATGAATGTCGTTCAGTTATAAAAGCTGCTGAAGCTGGCAAAGTCATAATAGTTACTTCTACTTTGACTTTTATCGAAGTAGTTAGGTTAGAAAAAAGAAAACCTAAACTTCCAAAGGAACATGAGGAAAAGATACGAGCTTTTTTTAAGCATGAGTGGATTTATATATGTGAGCTTGATCGAAAAATTGCAGAACTAGCTAGAGAATTGATGTGGCAATATGAAAGTCTGAGGCCAAAAGATTCTACCCATGTAGCAACAGCAATCTACTATAATGTGGATGTTTTAGATACCTTTGATGAGGGCCTGATCAAACTTTCTGGTCAAATAGGAGAGCATCCATTAATCATACAAAAGCCATTTTTGCCAACCCAACTAGACCTTTTTGATTCAATGTGATCCCACTTAATCTTCTATGTCAAATTTCTCCCTTAAAGACTGTGTCAAGTATGGCTGGTTAGAAGATTTTACCCTGGCCTTCGCCTCCGTCTTAGAGGGCATGACAGTCACAAATCAATTAAATTTTTGGGGACGCTAGTACACCGGCATTAGGGAAATACAGCCGGCAGAGAAAAATTGACACCGCTGTGCCTTGACATACAATCACTGGGCTTTCCTGTAATTTCTGTAGGGCAAAGAAATAAGCGTTAAAACCGAAGAAATAAATGTCACAATCGCTTTGTGCATCAAAGTTTTGGAAAATATGGCTTTGAGGTTTTTTAGTCATCAATTTTTAGAGAAAACGTAACCGAAGAATTATGTGTCATACCCATTTAAATTGATATAAAAACTGCTGTAAGGTTTGTAATGGGAGTGCTCGCCGTAAGCAACAAAAAAGTAGGGTGATGTATCGAAGTCCAACACCACCCTACGATTTGTGAGCGCTTTGACTGAATCGCTTCTGCTTAATGGTTCCTACATCATGACAAACGTAGTATCGGCTGTAGCAATCAGATCAGTGCTGTTGATGCCGCGAATCATCGCCAACATACTGTCATTAGCGGTGATAACCGTGCTGCCGCCGCTTTGAGAGAACACGAGCTGATCAAACGCAACTCCCTCCATCATGGCGATGAAGTCTTCACCAATGCGGAAATCGCTAAGTGTATCGACATCGCCATTCTCACCGGAAGCGAGAACGAAGCGATCTCGGCCTTCTCCACCAACCAGGGAATCTTGACCGAGACCGCCAAAGAGCAGGTCATCGCCGGCATCGCCAAAGAGTTGGTCGTTGCCTTCACCGCCATAAAGCTGGTCATCGCCGCCCTGACCAAAGAGGATATCGTCGCCTAAGCCGCCGCTGAGCAGGTCATCACCACCGGCACTGCCGCCGGCCTGAACCGTGTTTAAGTCACCTCGGATCAGGTCATTGCCTTCTTCACCGTAGAGGAAGTCATCATTGACGGAGCCTGCGATTATGTCCTCACCCTCATTGCCGCGAACTAAGTCGCGCTCGGGGCCACCCAACAGGGTTTCTGATTGGGGAGTGCCTTCGATTAGTGTGGGCAAAGAGTTTTGACCAAACAGCGTCCGATACATCAGTTCATAGATGTAGGTGTTTTCGTGAGAGCTGGGCAAATCTCCCGCATTCAAACCATAGGTTTTGGTCAACACGCCGTCGGGAACGTCGTTTACTGTGGCGTAGGCGATCGCGAAGGGATACTCGTTGCCGTTGGCATCGGCAGCCGCAACAAAGGGTTCAGTGTTGCGACCATCTCGGCCATCAAGGGGCACTTGCACAGCATCGGAGTCATCCGGCAGAGTGGGATTGGTTTCAACCGTGCCGACGGGTTCATCCACGTCATCCACGTCATACACCTGAGGGCCACCCGCATTGCTATCTGCAGATGTAACCAGCAGCGTATTGGGGTCTTCGTTGTTGATGAAGTCCATTGCTACGCCGATCGCATCATCTGCCCGCTGGGTAGCCTCAATCAATCCCCGACCGTTGTTGTTATTACCAAAGTTATCGGTGCCTTCCTCTTCTAACACCACCATAAATCCCTGGGGGTCGCGATTGAGAATGGGCAGAGCTGCCTCCAACATTTCGGCAACGGTGGGTGGGTTTTCGTTGCCCGGCTGCCCGTAGTTGTCCAATCCCGCTGCGGCGTTCGCCTCTTCAGTGGTGTCGTTGTAGGTGTCTTCTGCCGCAAAGATACCCAAAACTTTGCTGGCGTCTTCAGGCAAGTCTTGCAGTTGCTCACGGGTATAGACCACCGTGTAGCCCATCTCCTCGGCTTCCTCAATCAGGTTGCGTCCATCGGTGCGAGTACCTTCTTCACCAAAAAAGCCGGTGGTTCCTTCTGGCAAATAGTCGGTTTCACCACCGCCGAGAATGATATCAACACCAGACTCCAAGACTTCTGCCGTGATGGCTTCCGTCTGGTTGCGGTTTTCTACATCAGCCAGAAACACACCCGTCCCAGGCTCGGCAATAAAGCCAGAGTTGATCACAGCGGTTGCCTTACCTGCCGCGATCGCCTCTTCCATAATGGTTACACCCTGCTTTCCAGAGCGAGAAATCACAGGCTCACCATTTTCATCTAACCCGTAGGAATCAGCTTGAGGTTTGGTGCCCAGCGAGTGAACCACCGCCCCAGCGTTAGAGGTGGCCGTAATCTGGTCTTCGAGGCTATTAATGTAAACGCCGGCATCAGACATCATGTCCCAATTGAGGCGGCCATCTGGTCCCACTTCCTCTAGGCGAGCCAGCGTGAAGTAAGCCGGGGTCGTGCCATCGGGGTGAATGAAGATAACGTTGCCCTTGTCCTCAGTAGCAGGAGTCGCAGGGGTCGGTTCCGGGGCCGGAACGGGAGACGGCAGCACTTCATTAAACAGCGTCTGATACATCAGCCGATAAATCTCGGTGTTGTCGTGGGTGCTGGGCAACAGATCCGCGTTCAGACCATAGGCTTTGCTGACTACGTCAGAGCCAAAGTCAGGCAGCCCTGCATAGGAAATGCCGTAGTCGTAGCGAAAGCCATTTTCATCAGGCCCGGTGATGAAGGGTTCAGTTGTACGTCCGTTCTGTCCATCAAGGGGGACGGCAACGGCATCAGAGCGGTTGGGCAGGGTAGGGTTGACAGGAGTGGTGCCAACGTTACCACCTGCTATGACATCGGTCTCATTCGCCTGTACACCGCCTGCATTGCTGTCTGCGGTGGTAATCAGTAACGTATTAGGCCGCTCGTTGTCGATGAAATCTTGGGCAACGCCAATCGCCTCATCTGCTCGAATGGCGGCTTCCACCACGCCCCGACCATTGTTATTGTTGCCAAAGTTATCCGTGCCCTCTTCTTCGAGAACCACAAAGAAGCCATCTTCATCTTTAGCCAAAATCGGCAGAGCTGCCTCTAGCATTTCTCCCACCGTGGGCGGATTGAAATTGCCCGGCTGACCGTAGTTGTCTAACCGCTCGGCGGCATTGGCTTCTTCGGTGGTGTCGTTGTAGGTATCTTCTGCCGCAAAGATGCCCAAGACTTTGCTGGTGCCTTCGGGCAGGCTCTGTAACTGCTCACGAGTGTAGACTACTGTGTAGCCCATTTCCTCGGCTTCTTCAATTAAGTTGCGTCCATCGGTGCGAGTGCCCTCTTCACCAAAGAAGCCAACGGTACCTTCAGGCAAATAATCGGTTTCGCCGCCGCCCAGGATAACATTAACGCCAGACTCCAGCACTTCTGCCGTGATGGCTTCCGTCTGCTGGCGACTTTCTACATCAGCCAGAAACACGCCTGTTCCAGGTTCCGCAATAAAGCCAGAGTTAATCACAGCGGTCGCTTTGCCAGCAGCGATCGCCTCCTCCATAATGGTCATTCCCTCATCGGCCAAGCCTTCTTGTGCCGACAGGGAGACGATAGGATTGCCTTCTTCGTCCAATCCATAGGAATTTGCCTGGGGCTTCACGCCATAGGCATGAACCACCGCCCCAGCGTTTGAAGTTGCCGTGAGCTGATCTTTAATATGTGACAAATAGGAGCCAGCGCTATCCATTCTGTCCCAGTTGATGCGACCGTCAGGCCCTGCCGTCTCATAACGAGCCAGGGCATAGTGAGAGGGCGTCGTGCCATCGGGGTGAATGAAAATGACGCTGTTATTTTGGGGGGCGCTGTTGTCTGACGTGTTGTTGTTTGACATGACAATTATTGATGAGTTGAACCGATAAGTTGAGCGGTGACAGTTGTCAGTTGTCCGTTGAGCAGTCATCAATGCCGTTGGTCATCTCCGCCTGAGAGAACGCTATAGCCAACACATCCCTTGAGATGACGCAGGTACATAGTCAGTTAATTGGAGTTTTGCAAATCTTCAGAGGGGCGGTGTTGGAGGTGAACGATTTGGTTAGATAAGCGACCAACACGTATAAGGATTACTTCCTTAAGTTAAGGAAAGTTAAGGAATACCCCCACTACATCGTTAAGAATAAGTAAAGACGAGCAATATCTATCTAGCGAGCTAAAAATTCAATCGATTTACAATCGTTTTCTCCGTCGTAGGGTAGTAATCCTCTAGGCGCAAAATGACTAAAGTATTTTGTTTACCCTCAGCGAAGGTTCTAATATTTCTGAATAGAGAATTAAAAATAAAGAACTCAATCAAGCACTGTAGGTTTGAGACTACGTGGGCTGGATGGAGTGAGGTTATACTAATTTCGAGAGCAAAAATTACAGATATGACAAAACTGAGGACTGAGGACTGAGTAATTTCAAATCTCTCAGTTTTCAGTCCTCAGCACTAAAAGAATTCATGTGTCGCGACTAAACCTTAAATCGCTATTACTCTGCCATAGAAACAACGACAAAAACACTCCGCGCTCGCTTGCCAATTACAACCTTCTATGAGTGAGGTGCGCTCGTAGTGACTTCGTAGGTTTAGTTGAACATAAGTTCTTCTAGATGTTTTTTAAAGGCGGCACCCAGATTTGAACTGGGGGTGGAGGTTTTGCAGACCTCTGCCTTACCACTTGGCTATGCCGCCGCACTGTAATTATCGCAGCGTTTATCATCATAGCAGGTTTTTCGCTTTACTCAATCCTGCCGGCTTGATTTTCCTAAAAAAAATCTGCGGTGCCGGCTGAGACTGAAGCAGCCGACGCAAATCTCAGGCTACGTGTGATCGAAATCACAGAGAAGACACTCACAGATCGCCAATTTGAAACTTTGTTAAAGCTATTTTAAAGAGATATCAAAACGCGGGCGTTAAAAAAAGTTGATTCCTAGCCCAAAATTTTTAGCCCAGAAACCATAAATCCCGCACTCCAGTTGAATAGCCATGAGCCAAGCAACCCCTCTCCTCGTTGCTCAAGTCACTGATATCCACTTGTTCGCCGATGCTAAGCAGGAATTGCTCGGTCTGCGAACCCTAGCGTCTTTTCAAGCTGTTTTGGCGCAGTTGCAAGCGTTGCAGCCTCAACCCGACTTGCTGCTGCTCACCGGCGATCTGTCCCAAGATGAAACACCAGAATCTTATCAACTCCTACACAGTTTAGTCAGTCCTTTAGGAATTCCGACTTACTGGCTACCAGGTAACCATGACTGCCTGCCGGTGATGCAGCAGGTGTTAACTGAGCCTCCCATCTTTCCCCACAAAGCTTTTGGTGTGGGCAACTGGAGCTTTTTACTGCTTAACTCTGGCGTGCCTGGATACGTTCACGGTTTTCTGTCACCGGCAAGCTTAGATTGGTTAGACTGGCAGCTCGATCTCGTCGGCAACCGGCCCACACTTGTGGCACTCCACCACCCACCCTTCATGGTGGATTCACACTGGCTAGATGGCAGCACCTTGCAAAATCCAGAAGAACTATTTGCCGTTCTTGACCGGCACCCCCAAGTTAAACTTGTCTTGTGTGGTCATATTCATCAAGACTTTGAACGGGAACGTCGGGGAGTTCGCTACTTAACCACCCCCTCGACTTGTATTCAGTTCAAACCGCAAAGCAACAAGTTTTCCCTCGATGAGGTGGAACCAGGATTCCGGCTGTTAAAACTCTATCCCGATGGCAGATGTGAAACCAAGGTTGAGCGAGTTGATTATGCTTTTCAGCCTAATTTCGCGTCAACGGGTTATTAATTGCACTGCGCCACTGTTTGACGGCATTGTGTAAGCGTCCTTGCAGCCAACTGTCATATTGAGGATAAACCGGCAAGCGTGGCACTAACTGCCATCCTGTCGGTTTTAAGATTTCTGAGAGTTGCTGATGGTGGGGATGGGGGTAGTCGGGGTTAACCTCATCACGCGGCCCAATTCCCCCTAGATCTCGCGCACCGGCTTCTAAACAAGCAAGTAATGCTGCCGGTTCTTGCACTAAATTGGGGGGAATTTGCAGAACGATCTCCGTTGGCAATATCTGACGGGCCATTTTAACCACTTCTGTAAGCCGGTGAGAACTAAACGCTGAACCCTCCCACGCCTGCTGAGTCCCTGGACTGTGGGGTTGCAGAATCACTTCTTGGATATGTCCCCATTGCCGGTGAATGCCTGCGATCGCTTGCAACGTTTCCTGGCAGTCGTCTAGAGTTTCCCCAATTCCTAATAAAAGGCCGGTGGTGAAAGGAATTTGCAGTTCTCCCGCCCATTCCAACTGTTGCAGCCGGCACTCTGGAACTTTGCTGGGTGCGTGCCGGTGAACTGTTTGCATCAGTTGGGGTGTCAGTTGCTCTAACATTAGCCCCATCGATACATTGACAGTCTTTAACTTCGCCATCTCTTCCAAACTGAGAGGGCCGGCATTTGTGTGGGGCAAAAAACCCAGCGATAGCGCTAGTTCACACAAATCGTAAATGCGCTGGAACCACGCTTGCCGGCGAGAACTTTGCGGATGCACCTCACCACTGAGGATGAGAATTTCAATAATGCCGGTGCCGTGAAGCGACTTCAGCAGCCGTTGTGCCTCGCTTAATTCCAGCCAGGGACTTTGCTGCGGATCGACCCGAAAGTTGCAGTAGGTGCAGCGGTTAAAGCACTCATAAGTCGGCACTACGGTGTAAGCGGGGCTGTATGTAACAATCCGTGACATAGTTTAAAGTCATTACTTTAGCTTGGCTCAGGCATCCTTATGCCGGTCTAGCATAGCCTCCTAGCCTTTTTAGGCTGAGCCTAAAACCTAAAAAGGCAAAAATATTTTTATGAAAGGGCTTTACAAAACTCAATAAAGACAGTAATCTATATATTAAGGTAGAAAAAACACTACCGCGCACCTCGAAAAATCAATAGCAATCATAAACAAATGACCACAACTCTCCAACGCCGCGAAAGCGCCAACGTTTGGGAACGGTTCTGCGAGTGGGTCACATCAACCGAAAACCGTC